>SLDN01000007.1 GCA_007125275.1 Bacteroidales bacterium
ACTATCGCGTCAACAAGGATAACCGAGGTGTCTGTTTTGCTTTTTTTTACCGTCATTCGCTATTCTTTATTTTATTGCAAAATTAATGATTTTTACCCAAATATGCTCGGGTATTATTATTTGAACATTTCCATCGCCCGCAAATTGCAGACCAATATAATAATTTATCCTAACTTAGCAACAAAAAACATGCAATCTCCTCTCTATAGTCCCCCAATTTACCTGACGCAGACTGACTCAACCAACCGCGAGCTTTGGCGCATGCTCGATGCGGGACAGGAGCTTCAGGAGGGCTTTTCAATATGGGCAGGCGTGCAAACAGCCGGCAAAGGTCAGGGAAACGCCTCCTGGCACGGCGAAGCCAATAAAAACCTTAGCCTCTCCTTATTGCTTAAACCCCACTTCCTGCCACCCGGCAAACAATTCTCACTCAACAAATGCATCGCCCTGGCCATCCGTGAAACCCTGGCAGAACTAAGCAGCGGACCAGTGTTTTCCATCAAATGGCCAAATGACATCTATTGCAAAGATAAGAAGGTTGCAGGTACCCTCATAGAAAACCGCATACAGGGTCACTTGTTCGAAACAAGCATTGCCGGTATTGGAATAAATATCAACCAGACCGATTTTCCGGCAAGCATACCAAACCCCGGATCACTGAAAATGCTGACAGGAAAAAGCCATGACCTCAAAAACTGTCTGGAAGCCCTGCTTGAAAAGATTCATCAGTATTACGACGTGCTAAAAAATGGAAAAGAGAGCATCCTCAACCAAGAATATCTGGATAACCTGATGGGCTATCAGCAGCAACTGTTATTCCGAAAAGAAGACATCATATTCCGTGCAATGATTACCGGGGTCAGCGAATACGGCAAGCTGATCCTGAAAGACGGGCAAGGCAGGCTCAGCGAATATGGGATGAAAGAGGTCGTTTTCGTTCTTAATGATCAGGCATAACGCTCGCGGAGCTTATCAGCCAGCATATTGACAAAATTCCGCAGCGCATTTGATGCCACCATTTTTTGAAAAGGGTTCAGATCAACATCAAAAACGATGCTGAACCGGCAACTGTTCTCGCTTTCTTTTCTGAAATAATAATCCAGTTTAAAGTCTACGGGGTTCTTTCCATCTGAAACAATATGAATGTTGTTATGAGGATACTTGCCGTCAATACGCATTGCAAGGTCAGCAAGGCCTTCGATGGTGAATTTACAGGATGTTTCATCGGCGCTCCAGTTTTTCACCTGTTCCGGCAGCAATTCTTTAAAATTGCGAAAATCGCTGAGGAAGTTAAACACATTTTCACAGTCTGTATTCAGGGATGTCTGATTGCTTTCAAATTTTGCCATAAAAGTTTTATTTTTTCTTTTGATATTCAGTGTCTTAAAAAATTGCTGCTTCAGACCAGGCGTCGGGGTTTTTACGCCATGCTTGCAGTTGTGTCAGCTGTTCCGTGCTGACGATCTTTTGTGTTTGCGCCACTTCGATCAGTGTATGATAATTGCTCAATGTAACGAGCGGGCATCCGGCCTGCTCCAGATTGTTGCGCGCCACATCCAGATCATAGGTAAATATCGCCGCCATTCCAAGCACGTCAAGACCGCTGTTTTTCAAGGCACGGTATGCTGACAAGCTGCTTTTGGCAGTGGAGATCAGGTCTTCAACAACCACTGTCTTTGATCCTTCCGGGGCATACCCTTCCACCTGTGCGCCGAGGCCGTGTGCTTTGGGCGTGCTGCGCACATAAACGAAGGGCAACTTCATCCTTTCAGCAACCAGCACACCGGGAGCAATGGCACCGGTGGCCACGCCGGCGATGAGTTCAGCATTGGGATAATGCCTGTTTATGACCGATACAAGGCTATCGGCAACGAACACCCGTATATCGTGAAAGGACCATATGCGACGGTTATCGCAATAAATGGGCGAACGCAAGCCTGAGGCCCAGGTGAACGGATTTCCCGGATTCAGTTTAATTGCGTTAATTTGTAACAGATTCTTTGCTGTTTCAACGGCAATGTCTTTTTCGGAGTTCATCAGCTTATTTTTTTGATGACGAGCAAGCAAAATTAACAAAAGTCATTCATTTATCACGAATAAAACCATGCAGCCAGCCTACACCATATACCTTGAAAGACGCCGCATTGACTTTTTGCATTCTGGACAAGCGCAAGCAGCCTGCAAAAGATCGAATACTGCCAAAACGCTTGATTGGGCAATATTCACGTCTTTCATAAACAGCAAAGAAACGCGGTTTTGCAGCATTTCGAATGACCCGGCACGCGCATTCAGACACTTTTCCACTTTGTTTCAACCGTTGGAAGCAGCGGGCGGCCTGGTAGTAAACGCCGCACAGCAGTGGTTGTTCATTTACAGAAACGGGATATGGGACTTACCCAAAGGTGTGGTTGAACCCGGTGAAACGACTGAACAGGCGGCCACCAGAGAGGTTGAAGAAGAGTGCGGCATTTCCGGACTGCAAATCATCAGGGAACTGCCCCATACTTATCATATCTATCAAATGAAGGACAAAAAGTGGTTATTAAAGAAAACACATTGGTTTCTGATGGCAGCAGGCAGCGACACAGGGCTTAAACCTCAAGCAGCCGAAGGCATATCTTTGGCCGAATGGCGAAATCCAAAGCAGATAACCGACATCAGAGAAGGCACCTATGGCAGCATTAACGAGCTGCTGAGTCATTGCCTTCAAGAGACGCATGCAAATCAATCCCGTCCGGAATAAACTGGCCGGCATCACCACCATTGCGAATAATGTCACGAACAATATTCGAATTCAATGCCGTATACTCCGGGGTGGTCAATAAAAATACCGTTTCCAGGTCAGGGAGCATCTTTTTGTTCATCTGCCCGATACTCCTTTCAAATTCAAAATCGGCCGATGTGCGCAAACCCCTTATGATATAACGGATGTTGAGCTTTTTACACAAATCAACCGTTAGGCCTTCATAGGTAAGCACTTCCACCTGCGGATAATTTTTAAAGACCGTTTTTATCCATGCACAACGTTGCTTTAAAGGGAAGAATCCTTGTTTCTGATCATTGACACCAATGGCAATAATAATTTTTTCGAACAATGGCAACGCGCGCAACAAGATAGACTCGTGCCCTTTCGTAATAGGGTCGAACGAACCCGGAAATAGAGCGATTCTTTTCATTTGCATAATTATTCAATGTGTGATTGAAGGCATTTGATTTGCCTGTTCTTGTAAAAGTAGCAAAATTATTGATTGGTCTGCAAGGCGCTTAAAAAACTGAAATGCACTTTGCTGTAGTTTTTCATGAACACAAAGGCCGGCCGGTCATCAAAGCTGATTCTTTTATCGTGTTCGATGATCAAAAAAGCGCCGGGCAGGAGCAGTTGTTTTGATTCAATGAGCTCCGGCAGCTTGTCAATACCTGCCATGTCGTATGGAGGATCACAGAAAACAATGTCGAACCCCTGCCGAACATAAGATGGCAGTCGAAAGGCATCTGCCTTTATGACCTTGAGGTTGGCCATCCCCAGTTCTTGTTTTACCTGTTGAATATATCTCACACAGCGAATGTCACGGTCAACGGCCAGCACTTCTGTTGCCCCCCGCGAGGCAAATTCAAAAGCAATGCTTCCGGTACCCGCAAACATATCTAACACACGCACATCCTCAAAATCAATATAGTTGTTAAGAATATTGAAAAGTGCCTCCTTGGCTTTGTCAGTGGTAGGCCTGACAGGCAGTCCTGTCGGGGGCCGCAACACCCTTCGGTTAAATGAGCCGCCAATTATCCGCATTTGACAAGATTAAAGAAATCCAGGCATCGGGTATGACCATCCTGCTTGTTGAGCAGGACGTAAGCATGACCTTTGCCATGGCCGACCGCAATTACATTTTATCGCACGGTAAAATAGTAACCGAAGGCACCAGCGCAGAGTTGATGAAAGATGAAACTGTGCGCCAGTCATATCTTGGTTTGTAAACCTATAATGCTTTAATTAATCTTACATACCTTGCTTAAACAGAAGAGGTAGCCGCTA
>SLDN01000147.1 GCA_007125275.1 Bacteroidales bacterium
ATCTCAAAAAGCGATTTTTTATGGATTCGTATGCTCATTGATTATGTTTGATAGCTAAACGGCTTACTACCAGTATTTTCAAACTATAAATTATTCAAACAAAAACGATATCATTATGCTGCGGGAGTTCAGGCGGTCGATGGAATTCCAGTGGCGTTCCTGCGAATCGAAAACACTGTCTACCACTCCATCCAAAACAAGATTCCGGAATCCAAAAGATGCTTTTATCTCAGTTGAGAATTTGAAATAATGAAAATAGTGATCAAATCCTACACCTATCTCATAATGAAAATCATTTTGCGCAGTTCTTAGAAAAAGGGGATTGTCCCCTCCTGCTTGCCTGCCCTCGTAAGAACCCAGGTCATATGAATATTTAACCCCACCGATCACGTAGGCCCGTGTATTGGTCATCCTGGCCGACTTATATTTTATGTGCAATGGGAAATCCAGAAAATATGGTGAAAGCTCCTGGCGGTATTTATATCCTGCATCATAATTACCTTCATAATAATCAATGTACCGGTCTCCAAATGAAAATGTTGGAATAAACCGCAGGTCAAAATACCTATGTAACTTCAAATTTGATACAATACCCACATGAAAACCATAATCCTGTGAGGGCAGAATATAGGTGAAGCCATATTCATCATTTAGGTTTATCTGGGGTTGCAAGGCAAAATCCAGCGTATTCACCCCCACCGTAAACCCAAAATGATACGGCCGCAGGTCATGTTCCAATATATTCTGAAACCTGAAAATCCGTCCACCCCTCCGCTGCGCGCTCGCATCCTCTGGGAGGACAAACGCCAGCGCAACCAACAAAAACACCAAACTGATCAAATGCTTGTGCCTAATCATATAATTATATCAGATTATTTTCATCATATAATCCACGCAAGACAATGCGAGGATTGTTTGGATAAGTAACGCCGTAAGGATGGTAAATATTTTGTAGGTTTTTCTGATGAAGATGCAATGGTGCAATAAACGCCATAGCCAGGTTTACATGTGGCCCCAGGTCAGATTTACTCAGGGTGCAAGGCGCTCCAGCTTCCAGCCTTTAGCAAGCTTCCTGTAACGCAGCCTGTCGTGCAGGCGGCTTTCGCGCCCCTGCCAGAACTCGATAACCTCAGGCATCAATCTGTAACCGCCCCAGCGCGGCGGACGATCAATTTCTCCATCTTGACTTAAAACCTCTTCAAAGCGCGCCTCCAGCTCTTCACGGCCTGGTATGACTGTGCTCTGTGGCGATGCCACCGCACCTGCCTGGCTGCTGCGCGGACGAATGGCAAAATAAGCATCCGAATCTGCCGCGCTGACCTTCTCCACACGCCCGTTGATGCGCACCTGGCGTTGCGTCTCAAGCCACAAAAAAACCAGTGAGGCATTGGGATTGTGCGCCAATTCTTTGCCCTTGTCGCTCAAGTAATTGGTGTAAAAAACAAAACCACCCCCGCTCACCTCCTTCAGCAATACCACCCGGGCAGCAGGTTTGCCATCACGGCCAACCGTAGCCAGTGTCATCGCATTGGGCTCCGGAACCCCGCCACTGATGGCCTCCTCCAGCCATTCATGAAACAACAGCAAAGGATCAGCAGGCACATCCGCCTCATTCAAAGCCATTAAGCGATACTCCTCACGAAAGTTTGAAAGGTCTTTCTTCATGGTTCATGGTTCATGGTTACGGGTTCACAGTTCACAGTTCAGAGTTCAGAGTTAGGGGTTCAGGGTTAAGAGTTTATGGTTGCGGGTTTGGAGTTTCTAATTTCTGATTGATGACGTTTCTTCTTGGGTACGCTACCGTATTGGCCGGGCTTGACCGGCCATCAATAAGATATCGATGGACGCTGTAGGGGCGACACTGGGGTCGTCCGCATTGATCAGGCGACAACAAGACACAATTTGCACATCTGCACATCTGCACATTTGCAAATTTACACATCTGCACATTTTCACATCAATTTCAACGCCTCAAAAAGCAGTTTATCCTTGTTGACCGGAACCACACCAACCATCTCGCAAACCAGGCCGCCGCCGAGGTTGCATATCCTGGCCATCAGTTCCACCGGCGCCCCGCAGGCCACGCACAGTGCGGCCAGGCTAATCACGGTGTCGCCGGCACCCGACACATCGGCCACATCGCGGATGTAGGCCGGGATGGAGCCGGTTACACGTGTGCCGTCGGCTGTTTTATGACTGTAAAAGATGCCTTTGTCAGACAGGGTGGCGAGCACGATCTCCACATTCAGTTTGTCTTGCAGTGCCAGCACGGCCTTCTGGATCTGCTCCGCACCTACGAGCTCGCCATTGAGGTTCAGCCCCTCGCGCAACTCCTTCAGGTTGGGCTTGATCAGCGTCACCTCATCATATTGCATGAAATTCTTTTTCTTGGGGTCAACCACCACGGGGATGTCTTTTTGGCGGGCCTTCTTCAATACGGCCTTAATGAGCTGTGGCGAGATCACGCCCTTGTCGTAGTCTTCAAACACGATGGCATCGATGCCGTTGCTGTCAATCATCGAGATGATCTTTTCCTGCAGCTTTTGAGACTCCTCGCTGTTGAGGCTTTTGGTGACTTCCTCGTCCACGCGCAGCATCTGTACGTTGTTGCCAAACACCCGGAACTTGACAGTGGTGAGCCTGTCCTTGCTGGTGATGATGCCTTCTGCCGAAAGGCCTTTTTCATCAAGAAGCTCAAAAAACTCTTCGCTTTTGCTATCCTGGCCGATCACGGCGCACAGGACAGGGATGCCGCCCATATTCTGGATGTTGAGGGCCACGTTGGCAGCGCCACCCAGGCGACTTTCCCTTTTGTTGAGGGATACGATGGGCACAGGCGCCTCGGGTGAAACGCGGTCGACGTTGCCCCAGAGGTATGCATCGATCATCACGTCGCCGATGATCAGCAGCTTTTTCCCTTCAAAGGAATGAAAGAGCCTGGTGATGGTATTCTTGTCTGTCATCTTAATGAAACGCCTTCATGATTTGATTTATTTTAGCCTGGCAAGAGCATTTTTCATCCGCTCCACGGCTTCGATAAGCAGTTCGTTAGAGGTGGCATACGAAAAGCGGATGCATTCCTCGTCGCCGAAGGCACTGCCGGGCACCAGCGCGATGTGGGCTTTCCTCAGCAGATACATGCACAAGTCACCATCCGTTTTGATGAGCTGGTCGCCATCATATTTTCCGAGGTATGATTTGATGTTGATGAAGAGGTAGAACGCACCGGCCGGCGTGTTGCAATTGATGCCGGGGATTTCTTTCAGCAGGCTGATCACCAGGTCGCGGCGCTCCCTGAACTTCTCCAGCATCCCGCGGGTGGTCTCCGGGTCGGTCTCCATGGCGGCGAGTGTGGCGCGCTGCGCGATGGAGCAGGTGCCCGAGGTGACCTGTCCCTGCAGCTTGTTGCAGGCTTGGGCAATCTCCGTGTGGGCGGCCATATAGCCTACCCGCCAGCCTGTCATCGCAAAGCCCTTCGATACGCCATTTATCAGTATCACCCTGTCTTTGAGCGGCGCAAACTGTGCGATGCTCTCGTGTTGGCCGTCAAAATTAATGTGCTCGTATATCTCATCAGAAATGATAAACACCTGCGGATGCTTCTCAAACACCCGGGCGAGGGCTTCGAGTTCGTCGCGCGAATACACCGAGCCGGTCGGGTTGCAAGGGCTCGAAAAGATGAAAGCCTTCGTCTTTTCCGTGATGGCGCTTTCCAGCTGGTCAGCCGTGATCTTGAAGTTGTTCTCTATGCCGGCCTTCACATACACCGCCGTTCCTTCGGCCATCTTTACGATCTCCTTGTAGCTCACCCAGTAGGGCGCAGGCACGATTACCTCGTCGCCGGGATTCACCAGGCACAACATGGCATTGGCAATGCTTTGCTTGGCACCGGTGCTCACCACGATCTGTGCCGGCGAGTATTCAAGGCTGTTGTCGCGCATCAGCTTTTTGCAGATGGCCTCGCGGAGGTCCTGGTAGCCGTTCACCGGCGTGTAAAAAGAGAAATTG
>SLDN01000078.1 GCA_007125275.1 Bacteroidales bacterium
CAGCTTGATCAAAACGGCGCTGGCAAAAAAGGCCTTTCTGCCATTGAGAAAAAATTTTGGTTCACGGCAGTGTTTACTGTACCGCTGATCCTGGCCATGTTCATCCCTGTTGATTTCCTGCACAATGATTTATTTCAGCTGGCATTGACCATCCCCGTTTTTATTGTCGGCTTTTTGCATTTTGGGCGCAGTGCCTGGTTCAGTCTCCGGGCTGGTGTGGCCAACATGGATGTGCTGATATTTCTTGGAAGTACTGCGGCCTTTGTTTACAGTCTGATCGGCACCATTTATGGCCTTGGGCACGACTATATGTTTTATGAAACCTCGGCGAGCATCATCTCCATCGTTTTGCTTGGCAATATGATAGAGCATCGCTCGGTTAAGAAAACCACTTCTGCCATTGATGACCTGGTGCGTTTGCAGAAAAACACTGCACGTCGCATTCATACAGAGATGTATGAAGCCCAGGAATACATCGAGGAGGTGGATGCTGCTTTGGTAGAAGAGGGTGAGCGCGTGTTGGTGAACTCAGGTGATAAGATACCAGTTGACGGGGAGATATACTGGGGCACCGGTAGTATCGATGAAAGCATTATTTCTGGAGAGAGTGTGCCGGTTGACAGGCAAAAGGGGGACAAGGTAGTTGGTGGCACACTTTTGATCTCAGGCACGATAAAAGTAAAAACAACCGCTACAGGCAAAGATACCGTATTGTCACAGATTATTGAGCTGGTGCGCAGTGCACAGCAGGACAAGCCGAAACTTCAGAATCTTGCTGACAAAATCAGTATGATCTTTGTGCCGACGGTGGTTGGCCTTTCATTGCTTACCATGGCTTTCTGGTTTTTTGGCACTGACCTCGCTTTCCGCGACTCATTGATGCGCGGCATTGCGGTGCTCGTCATTGCCTGTCCCTGTGCCCTTGGACTGGCCATTCCCACCGCCGTAGCGGTTGGACTCGGACGAACTGCCAAAAGTGGTATTTTGATCAAAGGCGGTACGGCCATCGATAAACTTGCCACCATTGACACCGTTGTTTTTGATAAAACGGGCACCCTGACGACAGGCCAGTTCCGCATTAAGAGCCTCGATTGTTTTGGAAAATCAGAAGAGGGCGTGCGCAGTTTATTATACAGCATCGAAAAACACAGCAGCCATCCGATAGCACAGGCGATTGTAAAATACTTCAAAGACAGCGGCGAAATTCCGCTTGAGCGGGTAGAGGAGCATAAAGGATGGGGGATGGAGGCCACCGATAAGTCGGGCAATGAATATGTTGTCGGTTCATATAAGGTTGCAGAGCATCTGACTGCCGACAATAGTCATAATGTGTACTTATTGATGAATGACAAATTGGTTGCGTGGCTTGATGTGGAAGATGAAATCAAGCCCGGCGCGGCTGAAGCAGTTTCTTTCTTAAAGCAGAAGGGCTTGAAAACCGCATTGCTGAGCGGTGACCGCCGTGAGCGTTGCGAGGAGGTTGCCAATGCCCTTGGCATTGAAAAGGTGTATGCCGAAAAAATGCCTGATCAGAAACTGTTGGTCATTGAGCAATTGTCAAAAGACCACAAGATCGCGATGGTGGGTGACGGCATCAACGATGCGCCGGCCCTTGCGAAAGCCTATATTGGCATCAGCATGAGCGACGCCACACAGGTGGCGGTTAAGTCGGCTGAAGTGATTCTGCTTAAGGGTGATTTGTCGCTGCTGACCAAAGCCTTTGGCGCAACCAGGACCACCTTGCGCACGGTGAAGGAAAACCTTTTCTGGGCTTTTTTCTACAATGTAGCCGCCATCCCTCTGGCCATGATCGGCCTGCTGACACCAATTGTGGCAGCATTTGCAATGGCTGCCTCCGATATTGTTGTGGTGCTGAACTCCCTGCGCCTGAAAAGAAGAAAGCTTCGTTAACATTGACTGCACTGAGCAAATCTCAATAAACTCCAAACTCTGAACTCCAAACTCTGAACTTGTTAGCTGTTCATTGACATCAGGAACTCTTCGTTGTTTTTGGTATGTCTGATTCTTTCCATCAGGAACTCCATGGCTTCTACGGCCGTCATATCGGAGATAAATTTGCGCATCACCCAGATCCTGTTCATCATTTCTTTGTGCATGAGGAGGTCTTCGCGGCGTGTGCCGGAAGCAACGATGTCGATGGATGGGAATATGCGTTTGTTCGAGAGGCGGCGGTCAAGCTGGAGTTCCATGTTGCCGGTGCCTTTAAACTCTTCAAAGATCACCTCATCCATTTTGGATCCGGTATCGGTCAGGGCGGTGGCGATGATAGACAGTGAGCCTCCGTTTTCGATGTTTCTGGCGGCGCCGAAAAATCTTTTGGGCTTGTGCAATGCATTTGCGTCCACCCCGCCTGACAGTACCTTGCCGGAAGCCGGAGATACGGTGTTAAATGCCCTGGCAAGGCGGGTGATGCTGTCGAGCAGGATCACCACATCGTGCCCGCATTCAACCATCCGCTTGGCTTTTTCGAGTACGATGTTTGAAACCTTTACGTGCCGTTCAGCCGGTTCATCAAAGGTGGAGGATATCACCTCGGCTCTTACGTTACGAGCCATCTCAGTGACTTCTTCCGGCCTTTCATCGATCAGCAGCACAATCAGGAATACCTCCGGATGATTGGCTGCAATGGCGTTGGCAATCTCTTGCAGCAAGATGGTCTTACCTGTTTTAGGCTGGGCAACGATCAGACCGCGCTGTCCTTTGCCAATCGGACTAAACATATCCATGATGCGGGTTGACAGCGACTCCTCTCTATGTCCTGTGATGGTGAATTTCTCATCAGGGAACAAGGGTGTAAGGAAGTCGAAGGGCACCCTGTCGCGCACCTCGGCAGGAATACGGCCATTGATCTGTTCAACCTTGATCAGCGGAAAATACTTCTCGTTCTCTTTGGGAGGCCTGATGCCTCCTTTTACGGTGTCGCCGGTTTTCAGGCCAAACAGCTTTATCTGGCTTTGAGATACATATATGTCATCCGGTGAATTAAGGTAGTTGTAGTCAGATGAACGAAGGAAGCCATAGCCATCGGGCATGATCTCTAAAACACCTTCTGCGGTGATGATGCCATCAAACTCGTAAAAAGGTTCACCTGTGCGGCGGTCAAAACCTTTTGGTTTCTCAAAATCTTCCTTGTTTCTGTCTTTTTTAGCGTCGTGCTCCTGATGCGCTTTCGACTTGATGTCCTTATGTTCAGGATCTGTTTTTTTGATATGCTGTTGATCTGCCCGATCTGTTGCCCTGGGTTTTTCAGCAGGTTTTTCTACATGTTTCTCCGTGGGTTTCTCCGCGGGTTTTTCTGTAGCTCCTGTTATCTTATCTTGTGATAAAGCGATGTTGCCGTCCTCTTGTTTCCTCTGTTTCTTCTGACGGTGCTGTTTTGTTTGTTTCTTCTGTCTGGGTGCTTCTGCAGGACTACCGCTAGCTTTTTTTTCAGCAATGGCCTGTTGCAGTACCTCTTTTGCAGCTTCTATCTCTTTTTTGACCCGATCGTCAGGTGCTGCCTTGTCAGTGGGTTTCTTTTGCTCCTGCTGATGTTGCTTTTGAGAAACATCGGCTTTTGGTGACGAATCCTTTTGAACATCCGGTGCTGCCTGTTTAGGCTTTACGTTTTGCTCAACGGAGCTGCCTGCAGGGATGCGCTTGCGGGGGCGCCCGGGGCGTCGTCTGGGGTTTTGCTCTTGCGTCTTTTGTTCTGGCGCCTTTTGCTCTTGTGTCTTGTTCTGAACAGCAGCAGGGTTTAACGCCTGAGCATCAAGAATTTTGTAAATGAGATCTTTTTTCTTGTAAGAATCTACTTTTTTGATCTCCAATCCCCTTGCGATTTCTTTAAGATCAGCAAGAAGCTTACCGTTAAGCTCTATAATGTCGTACATAAAATTTATAATGTAATTGATACAATGCTAGTAAATATAGGTTTTTGTGTTTTGTTAGTGATGGGAAAACTCCGGGAATCCGCATCTGCTTGATGGGCAATAAAGATATTTCAGGAGCACCATCCCCAATAGTGAACGATTAACGAATCAGAATGATGTAATGGTATGCGTTTTCAGAAAAAAAGAATTTTGTAGAAAATAGGGTGCAAATATAACGATAATTACAATGCAAAAAAAATATTTCTGATAATAGTAAAAAACACTTTTGCCTTTTTTGTTTAATTTTGCAACGATTTATATTAATACAAACGAATCAAAAACTGTTATGTTGCAACGTATTCAAAGTGTATATCTCTTTCTGGTATTTGTTTTTGCCATCTTGTTTGCCGTATTACCGCTCGCAAGCTTCTCAGGCGACATGCCGTTTATTCCCCTGCGTCTGCTCAATTACAATGCTTTCTTTAGCGAAACGGCATTTTCCTCCGGTTGGCAAGGAATCGTGCTGATTATTGTATGGGCGTTCAGTTTGACTTTATCTGTTTTTATGACCTTTCAGTATCACAACAGGCTTTTTCAGATCAAATTGGGCAAGCTGAATATGTTGTTACACGTGGGACTTATCCTTGTGACATTTTTCTTTATTGATGGCTTGCGCAGTCAGCTTGATGGCGTGGAATTTAATTATGGTGCAGGGGTGTTTTTCCCCGTCATTTCATTGATATTTATATTGATGGCAATCAAAGCCATTAAAAGAGACGAAGCCCTGGTCCGGTCAGCTGATCGCATCAGGTGATTGTTTGCGATCAGCAATGTTCCCTGGGTTTTTCGGTGCGTGTTGTCTGCCCCTTAGTCTTCCAGCCGTTTGATCACATAGTCTGAGTTGAAGAGCCTGAGTGCGCCCATATATTTCAGCTTGAATTTGATAAAGTCACCCACCTTGTATTTTTTTGGGTTTTTCCCCAGGTCAATCACCAGGATGTCGGAGCTGGCACCCGCGAGCTCCATGTTTTTGTCATTCGGGATCAGGAAATCGGGGCCGATATCCAGCAGGCCTACATCCAGCAATGCCCGCCAGGATGTTTTTCCATAATCGCTGTCATCAATCTCAAAGGCTTCTCCCGAAGGGTTCTCGGCCAGCGTACCTTCCGGCACTACAGGTTTCTCAATGAGTTCAATGATTTCTGCCTTGAAAGTGATCACATCGTCTTTCATCCCTTTGATGGTCTTGCCTGTCCAGAGGTCAGCGCCAAAATAGAGGGTTTCGCCTACGCGGAAGTGGTTGACGCCGGGTGGTACCTGCTTTTTTGCCAGCATTGGGATGGTGACAGAAGTGCCGCCGGAGAGAAGCTTGATTTTTTTGTTAAACTTGGTTTCAACGATTTGCCGGTAGAGGCTGAGTTGAATCAGTTTGTCATGCGAGGGCATCACGCCGTAAAGGCAATTGAGGTTGGTGCCAAAGCCCAGAATTTCAATGTTGGGCAAATCAAAAACCTGCTCGTAAAAGCTGACGAGGTTTTCGCCCATGACACCTTCCCTGAGCTCACCCATTTCAACCATGATAATGACCTGATGCTGCTTGTCTTGCTTTGTAGCTTCTTTCGACAGCAGCTTCATCGTTTCCAGATCAGAGTTTACGCTCACATCGGCATATTTGACGACGCTGCGTATGCTGCGGCGGGGTGGGGGTTTGATGTAGTAAGTTTTGATGTCCGGATCAAGCCGCTTGATGGTGCGCAGGTTTGAAATGCGGGAATCCATGAGTTCTCTGACGCCTAGCCCAATCACTTCTTTGATGTACATTGGGTTGCCACAAAGCAATTTCGTGACAATACCCCATTGGATGTCATCTTTTGAGAACATCTTGTTGAGGAACTCGAAATTGTGTTTCAGCTTTTTTCGGCTGATTGATATTTCTGCCATAATGACTGTTTATTTGCGGGTCCTCCGCATTTCAAGATACTTGCTTGTGAATCCAAGTTTTTCATACAGGAAACGCGCCGGATTTTCAGGCTCCACGTGTAATTTAATGTCGCCTTCAGCTTTGTCGAAGGTCTTTTGCATCAAGGCTTTGCCAAGGCCTTTGCCGCGATAGGCTTTGTCTACGGCTATGTATACGAGAATGTTCTCGGGTATATAACCGCCCATGCCGGTTTTATTGATGATCACAGCACCGCTGATCTTGCCGTTATCGCGGGAGGTCAGAATAAATCCGCCAAACTTCTCCTCTTCGTCAAGGGCAAAGTTGATGCACTTCATGATGTATTTATGCTCGTCGCCAAATTGATCTAAATGTTCAAATAAAAAATCGGCGATCTCTTTTTTGGTATCTTCCGATACATTGTCTTTTGGGGTATAAAAGGTGTATTCCATTATTTTGTTATTTTATTGATTGTGAAGTTAATAAAAATAAATGACATAAGAGATAGTGTGATGCCAAAAATGTTTGGATCCAGGCCCAAAGGCAGGTTCCAGCCTCCTATTATCAATGTGATGGTTGTTCCGCCGCCCAGCAGCATCGCATAAAATGCTGCCGTTGGGCTTGCTTTTTTCAGAAACAGTGCGCCGATGACCGGGACAAACAGGCCCGATACCATAAAGGCATAGGAGTACAGCATCAGTTCCAGCACGTTGGGCATACGTGTTGCCAGCAGCAAGGCGATGGATCCGAGTATGAATGTGAGTGCCTGCGAAAGCAGCAGGAATGCCTTGTTGCTTTTCGGTATTTTGAACCATTTGGTCAGAATGTCGGTCAGGAAGTTTCCACTGGATGCCATCAGGCAGCTGTCGGCGGTCGACATAATGGCTGAGAAGTATGCGGCCATCATCAGGCCCATCAGGCCTACTGGCAGGACAGTGCGCAGCAGCAGGGGCAAGCCCTGTTCTGCATCGATGTCGGCAGCCGTCTCAAATCCCAGGTAAGCAAACATCCCCTGTGCTATGGCCACCCGCGCAAAGAGCCCAAGCAACACACCCATAAAAGCCATCACCGGCCATTCAAAAAGACCGGCTATATACCACGCTCTTTGCGCCTGTCGCCTGTCGCGCGATGCATAGATGCGCTGGTACAAGGTCATCCCGACAAACCATATCGGTATGATGGTGACAGCCCAGTTGAGCATCTGTTGCCACGATATGTTTGCCATGCTAAAATACTCCGGTGGCAACACTTCGCGGATGGCAGTCATCCCGCCCACGCTGTTGTAGGCAATGGGTATTCCAATGAAGATCAATCCCGACATCAGGATGATCCATTGTATGGTATCAGTATAGATCACCGCCTTGATGCCCCCCATGGCCGTATAGATGATTACGATGGCGCCCATAATGATCAGGGCTGTTTGCCTGTTGAGCATCGGAGTGAAAGTTGCTTCAGCCAGTATGGCACCGGCCAGTATCTGCGAACTGGTAAAACCCAGGTAACCGATTGCTGAGATGATGCCGGCCAAAAAAGCAACTTTGGGGTTATAAAAACTCCCAAGGAATTGCGGAAAAGTGTAAAATGTCTTTGTTTTCTCGAGTTGTTTTACACGAGGGATGAGGATAACGGCGCTCAGCCAGGCGCCCACCAATCCGGTAAAAAGCATCCATGATCCGGCAAGTCCCATGATGAAACCCAGACCGCCAAGGCCTATCGAAAACCCGCCACCTACATCCGTGGCAACAACAGACAAGCCGATATGCATACTGCTAATCTTGCGACCACCTACGTAATAGTCGTCAACACCTTTGTTGTGCATAAGGAAGTAAATGCCAATACCGATCACTCCCATCATGTAGAGAGCAAACACAAGAATGTCTAAATAATGCATTTTATTATAACTGCGGATTATTGTGCGGCAAAGATAATAAAAATTCCGCCAAGTACAAAATATGTGCCATAAGGCGTTGTTGCAAAGAGGGTTAGGCGTACCTGTGCAAGCTTTATTGAAGGTGAGTTCAGGCTATAAACGATCCCCTGCACCGATCTCCTGGCAATCAACCGGAATATGATTACTTTTGTCTGGCCATTAAATAATTATCTGTCAATTACAGCAACACTTTAACGATGTATCCCTGGGGCAATATAAGACGTTTCAATGCCTGGTCAGACCGTGCCAGGGAGAAATTTGGCACACGTTTGCAGAAACTGACCATCAATGCAGGCTTAAGCTGTCCCAATCGTGATGGCACACTGAGCCGCGGTGGGTGTACCTTTTGCAACAACGAAGGCTTCAACCCTTCTTATTGTGATCCGAAAAAGACTATAAAGCAGCAAATTGACCAGGGTTTGAATTTTATCAAAAACCGCTATCCGCGAGCTAAGCGCTATGTTGCCTACTTTCAGGCTTATTCCAATACCCACGCACCGTTAAGTCATTTGCGCAGCCTTTATGAAGAGGCTTTGCAGCACCCTGAGATATCAGGACTGGTGATCGGCACACGCCCTGATTGTGTGGATGATGAAAAACTCGATTACCTTGAAAAGCTTTCAAAAACTCATTTCATCAAAATTGAATATGGCGTTGAAAGTTGTTACAATGAAACTCTGCAGCGCATAAACCGTGGACATACCTTCGAGGCATCTGTTAAGGCCATTGAGGCAACGGCTGAGAGGGATATCTTTAATGGCATACACCTGATTTTTGGTTTGCCGGGGGAGAGCAGGCGGATGATGCTTGAACAGGTAGACCTTATTAACAAATTACCCATCCATACCATCAAATTTCATCAGCTGCAGATTGTTAAAAACACGGTGATGGCCCAGGAATATGCGACCTGTCCGGAGCGTTTTAACCTTTTTGACATTGCCGAATATGTTGATTTTGTGATTTCATTCATTGAAAGGTTACGGCCTGATGTTGCCATTGACAGGCTTTCGGGTGAGGTGCCGCCGAGGCTCATTGCCGGGAAGCGTTGGGAGAACATCCGTTCCGATGGGGTAATTGGGCTGATAGAAAAAGAGCTGGAAAAACGCAATACATACCAGGGCATGCGCTTTACTCCTGATGCCTGATGTTTTTTATAAAAATATCAATCTGTTTGCTTGTGCAGGTAGAATTTTGATTTATTTATTCTGATTTGTTTCCGTGATTTTCATTAAATTTGGCTCTTTTTTAAGAAAGTCAAATCCTTTTTGTGTATGAATAACGAAAACAGCAATATGATTTCGAAGGCGCTTGGCGCCATAGAGCGGGTTGGCAACAAGCTGCCGCACCCTGCCACATTGTTTGCCATTTTTGCTTTGGCCATCATCTTTTTAAGTGGCATTGCCTCCCTGTTCAATGTCACCACGGTGCATCCCGGCACTGGACGTACGGTTGAAGTTTTTAACCTGTTAAGTCGCGAAGGCTTGCACATGATCATGACGAATATGGTGGTGAACTTTACGGGTTTTGCTCCTTTGGGTACTGTATTGGTTGCATTGCTTGGGATAGGAGTAGCTGAATCCAGTGGTTTGATGTCTACCGGCTTGCGTTTGCTGGTCATTTCGGCTCCCAAAAAGCTCCTCACTTTTGCCATCGTGTTTGCCGGTATCTTGTCGAATATGGCCAGCGAGGTTGGCTATGTGGTGCTTGTGCCGCTTGGCGGCATGATCTTCCTGGCGGTGGGCCGAAATCCGATTGCAGGCATTGCGGCTGCTTTTGCCGGTGTGTCGGGGGGCTATTCAGCCAACCTCTTGCTGGGCACCATTGACCCACTGCTGGCAGGCCTGTCAGAAGAAGCCGCCCGCATCATTGATCCCACTTATAACGTAAACCCCACGGCCAACTACTATTTTATGTTTGTATCCACCTTTTTCATAGCCTATATTGGTACATGGGCCACAGAAAAAGTGGTTGTGCCACGTCTGGGCGAATACAAGGGCGACGCAAAGCCTGAGGAGATCAAACAACTGACGGATGACGAGCGAAGAGGCCTGAGGGTCACGTTCTGGACACTTGTAGGGATCGCTTTATTGCTGCTGTGGAGTGCTGTGCCCACAGAAGGAGACTTTTGGTCATATCTGCCAGGTACGGGCTTTATGCGTGACCCCGAAACCGGCGACCTGTTGCGTTCACCCTTTATGAGCGGTATCGTGGCCATCATTTTTATGGTCGCAGCCATTCTGGGCATCGTTTACGGCATAGCTGCCAAAACACTGAAAAGCAATAATGATGTCATTAACGGAATGGGCAAGTCTATGTCAACACTGGGCACATACATTGTACTGGTGTTTTTTGCAGCACAGTTTGTGGCATACTTCAACTGGACTAACCTTGGACTTATTTTTGCCATACAGGGTGCAAACTTTATCGGTTCCCTCGGGTTTGGCCGTATTCCGCTGATGATCGCCCTCGTGCTGGTGTCTGCCCTGATTAATCTGGTTGTGGGCAGCGCAAGCGCAAAGTGGGCCATCATGGCGCCCGTATTTATTCCGATGTTCATGCTGCTGGGCTATTCCCCGGAGTTTACACAACTGGCCTATCGGGTCGGCGACAGCGTTACCAATGTCATAGCACCCATGATGTCCTACTTTGCCATGATCGTTGCCTTTATGGAACGTTACGACAAAAAAGCCGGTATTGGCACCATCATCGCCACAATGTTGCCATACACAGTGATCTTCCTGATAACCTGGATGGTGATGCTGATCGTGTGGATCATTTTGGGTATCCCAATTGGCCCTGGTGCACCCTTGTTTTATGAACTCCCTGGGGTTTAATGCGGGCAGGCTCTGTGTTGTGTCAATGATTTACATCGGTTGTTAATCAGTGATGTATGACTGAAGCATATATGCTTTAAGGGTCTGATAATGTCTCAATATTTTTTCGATGTCAACCGGATTTTGATTTTTTATTGTAAATTTATGGCAGTGTTAGTTGAAAAAACAGATTTTTTATGAAGCAAGCTACTCTTCTGGTGCCTTTTGATTTCTCTGATGTAGCCTATTATGCGCTGAATCATGGCATGGCGATGGCGCAGGTTTTTAAGTATAGGCTGGACTTGCTTCATGTGATAAACAAAAAGGACATTGGAACAGACAAAGAGCTGGTCGTAAAAAAGTCACTTAAGGCACTGGCATCTCATATCAAAGGGATCACAGGACTAGATGCTGCATATCAAATCAGGACTGGCAATATTTTTGATACCATCAGCGAAGTAGCAGACGAGTTAGAGGCTGCTTTTGTAGTGATGGGCGTACACGGAAAAAAGGGAGTTAGCCATCTGGTTGGAAGCTACCCCTACAAAGTGGTCTGTAAAGCTAAAGTGCCGGTATTGGTTGTGAAAACCAAACACAGACACAAAGGCTTTCAGAATATTGTCATCCCGATTGACTTTTCAAGAAAAAGCACTCAAAAGGTAGCACAGGCTACTCGCTTTGCCAAATTTTTTGATGCAAAGATCCGGGTGTTTGGCTTTTTATCTACCGAAAACAAGGCAAAAATCATCAACAAGGAAGCCCTGCTTAAAAGCGTAAATGATTATTTTGAGGAGAAGGGAGTTCCGGTAACGACTGATTTGATGATCGATACGAAGCTGGATTGGGATGAAGCCCTTATCCGCTTCTCTGAAAAGATAGATGCTGATTTGATCATGATCGTTGCCGAAAGAGGCAATCGCTTCCAGGACATCTTTTCATCAAACTATACCGAAAAAATACTGGACAGGGTGAATGTGCCTGTGCTGACCATTATGCCCTGCGAAGAGGACCTCGCCGAAGAGGCAGAAGCGATTGCTTCCAAACAAGGGATTGTGATACCTTTTGTTGACCCACTTGGCTTTTTTATGCGGGGTTGACGAATTTGCTTAATTCTTAAGAATGGATTTTAACAATACAGAGATTGCTTTTCATGACAAGGATAACAGGTCTTTGAGAAAGGCTTATTGGTTGTTTCGTATGCTTGCCCGGCCGGCGCTGGTAAAGACAGGCTCTTCCTTATTGCGCGTGGCGCTGTGGATCCGAATGCCCGTTAAATGGGCATTGAAACCAACAGTATTTGATCATTTCTGCGGTGGCGAAACCATTGAAGATTGTGAGACTACCATCCGCAAGCTTGGAGCATCAAATGTGCAAACCATACTGGATTATTCAGCCGAGGGCGGCGAGCGCGAAGCAGACCTTGACCACACCATGTCGCAAATCATTGCCACCATTGACAAAGCTGCTGAAGACGAGCACATTCCCTATGCTGTGTTTAAACCCACCGGGGTTGCGCGCTTCGGCTTGTTGGAAAAAGTACAGTCATCCGAAAACTTAAATGATTCAGAAAAAGCCGAATTTGAAAAGGCAAAAAAACGTTTTGAAACGATTTGTGCCTATGCCGCCGGCAAAGATGTGCCTGTAATGATCGATTCCGAGGAAAGCTGGATTCAGGATGTGGTCGATTCGCTGGTGGAGGAACTGATGTTTAAGTTCAATATATCAAAGCCGCTGGTCTTTAACACTTTGCAAATGTATCGGCACGATCGTTTGAATTATCTGGAAAGATTTATTTCAAGAGCACGGCAAAAGGGTGTTTTTTCTGCTTTCAAGCTGGTGCGTGGCGCCTATATGGAGAAGGAGCGGGAGCGTGCACTCAAAATTGGCTATGCCTCGCCCATTCATCCTGACAAAAATGCTACGGATAAAGCTTTTGATGATGCAACACTTCTTTGCTTGAAAAATGTTCAAGATGTGGCCGTTTGCATAGGTACACATAATGAAGAGAGCTGCACTTTGGGTGTCAACCAAATATCCGCTTTGGGCCTTCCCGTCAGCCATCCGCACATCTCCTTTGCCCAGTTGCTCGGAATGAGTGACCATATCTCTTATAACCTGGCTGCCTCCGGTTTCAATGTTTGCAAGTACGTGCCCTACGGTCCGGTAAAAACCGTTATCCCTTACCTGGTAAGACGAGCTGAAGAAAACACTTCTGTGGCCGGCCAAACCTCCAGGGAGCTTTATCTGCTGCGAAAAGAGTTGCAGCGCAGGAGGTCATAATATTTGCCGGGAATTGTATTTGATTTTTTTGTATTTTTGTTTCTATAAAAGTACATAGATATAACTGATTTAAGGTTATATTCAAAAATATCCACATTGCCCGGACAGCTCAAGGCTGAAGTCTCAGACTATGTTGATTTTTTGATTCAAAAAAAGGGTAGAAGCAGGAAGCGAAAAAAACATTCGCCAAAAGCTGGTTGCATGAAAGGCACATTTATCATGGAACCGGGCTTTGATGACCCAATTAATGATTTCAAGGAATACATGGAATGAAGATTTTACTTGATACGCATGCATTATTGCCTCTGTCTGCGTGCCTCAAAACACAACACCGCAACCGAGGCTCCCACATTGAGCGAGTCAATAGCCCCTGACATTGGTATCTTTATAGTTTGATGCGCGGCTTCCCGCCATGGCATTGTGAGTCCGGTGTCTTCAGCACCAAAAACCAGGGCTGTTGCACCTTTCATATCACTCTCATAATAAAATGTGTCCGTTTGCAAAGCTGCGGCATGTATTGTTGGGAGCTTTTGACCTGGCCAATTTCCCGGATCTTTCAGCCAGGCTATCGCATCCGGGGTGCTGCATGAAACAGCGGGAACGGTAAACACGCACCCCAGGCTGGCACGAATGGCGTTGGGGTTGTATATGTCCGCAGCAGCATCGGCTAGTATGAGGGCATCCACACCGGCAGCATCGGCCGTGCGGAATATGGCACCCAGATTGCCTGGCTTCTCAACACCTTCCAGCACCAGGACTAGCGCATCCTCAGGCAACTGCAGTTTATCAGGGGTCAACGGCTTTTGCTTTCCGATCATGATCACACCCTCTGCATCCTGGCGGTAGGCCATTTTGTTGTAAACCGGCCGGCTGACAAATATTAGCTTGTGAATTCCTCCAGTTTCGATGGGATAAAACGAGTCTTCTCTGTAAACTTCTTCGCTGATCAGAATTTGTTCAATTTCAATTCCTTTTGACAATGCAAGGGATACTTCACGGCGGCCCTCCGCGACAAACAAAGCTGTTTTTGCACGTTCAGATGCTTTTTGCTGAAGCCGGACTACCTGTTTAATAATAGGGTTTTGCAGGCTGGTTATGGTGGGTTTATGGTTCATGGTTTACGGTTATGGGTTCATGGTTTCTGGTTACTGGTTGCTGGTTCATGGTTACGGGTTGGAGCCCCTTGTCATTCTGTGTTCCTGGCTCCGCGAAAGGGCGGTGGCCACAATGCGGGTATGACATAAATATTCTTTATCATTATTTCTTTGCGCTTTGCGAGAAACAAAAAATTCCACGCAAAGGCCGCAAAAGTTTCACATGCAGAGCACGCAAAGATGTCCTTAGTAATCCCTCAGTATCC
>SLDN01000003.1 GCA_007125275.1 Bacteroidales bacterium
ATTGTTTCAGATATCCGGACAATGGCAAACCCGCAATGGACGCGAAGGGCGATCTGGGACAGGCAGTACTCGGAGGCCTGGAGGCCAAACGTACCCGCAATGCTTCTGGAGCTTTATTCCCACCAGAACCTGACAGATGTCAGCTATGGCCTTGATCCCAGGTTTCAGTTTATCGCCAGCAGGGCAATCTATAAAGGGATTCTGCGTTTTCTGGCACAAAATGAGGGGAGAGAAGCCGTTGTGCAACCCTTGCCGCCTGATCATTTTGCCATCAGCCACCAGACAGGAAAACAGATCAGACTGTCGTGGCAAGCCGTTGAAGATCCTTTGGAACCTTCAGCAACAGCCCAATACTTTAAAGTGTACCGGCGTGAAGAAGGACAGGGCTTTGATCAGGGCAACATCACAGAAAACAATTACATTTATCTGGACCTGCCTGAATGGGGAAAGATTTACAGCTTTAAGGTAACAGCATTGAATGGCGGCGGAGAGAGCTTTTCATCGGAAACATTGTCAGTTGCCTTAATGCCTGATCCGGATAAAAAAGTCCTGATCGTCAACGGCTTTGATCGCATCAGCGGCCCCGGCGTATTCGATACCGGTGCTTTAGCCGGACTGAGCTGGTGGGACGATATGCACATCCCTTACCTGTACTCAGTGTCCACAACCGGTGTGCAATACGATTACAGCCGTCAATCACCCTGGCTTGATGACGACAGCCCCGGCTGGGGTGCCAGTTATGGCGACCTGGAAAAACTCATCATACCCGGAAACAATTTTGACTATCCAACAGTGCATGGCAAATCCATCAGAAATGCAGGCTACTCATTCGTTTCTATGAGCAGAAAAGCCTTCGAAAGCGAGCAAACTGATATCACTGGCTATCTCGCAGTAAATATTATCATGGGCAAACAAAAAGGCTTGCCTTCGTGGCTGGACAATGACAGCATTGTTTTCAGCGTCTATACTGAACCGATGATCAATAATCTGAAAGCATACGCCGGATCAGGTGGAAATATTTTGATCACAGGGGCATATGTTGGAACGGATATGGTGCAGCAAGAGGATAAAAAGGCCATTGACTTTGCCGCTGAGTGGCTGGGCTACAGCTGGCGCACAAACAATGCCAGCAATACGGGCGAGGTATATCCTACCGATGCAGCTGCATCACTGGTTTTGCCTGAATTGGTATTTAATGCCGGGTTGCATCCGCATATTTATATGGTAGAAGCTCCCGATGCCATTGAGGCAGCAGGCGAAAAAAGCATTGTGGCGTATCGTTACGGATCTAACAAAACCAGTGCCGCGGTTGTATTCGCAGGCGAGCATAAAGCTTTTACGCTTGGATTTCCTTTTGAGTCTGTAATTGCCGCTGATCAGCGTGATGAATTAATGAAAAGAATCTTATATTTTTTCGAAAACCATAAAAATTAAACACTATGACAAACAGCAAATGTATCAGCTTTTTTATGCCTGCAGGTGAGATCAATGACTTGCAGTCAAGTATTTTTGAACTCGAGAAGAACCCCTTGGTTGACAAAATCTACCTGATGGGTGAATTGCCCGACAGTGAGATGAAGATATCGGAAAAGACTTCATTTGCGGATGTGCCCTCTTTGAGGTCAACCGAGGGAATACAGTCAATTGCAAACCTCTCGAAGACACAATACACTGTGATCTATACAAAAACCTTACCCCTGAAGCTGGGTGCATTCGCTTTGGAACGAATGGTTCAGGTTGCTGATAATACCGGAGCAGGCATGATATATGCTGATCATTTCCAAATGAAGGGAGAAGCGCTTTTTCCGATGCCGGTGATTGACTACCAGGATGGAAGCCTGCGTGATGATTTTAACTTCGGCTCGCTGTTGCTATACAGAACGGATGTGCTGAAGGAGGCCGTTGAAAAAATGGCTGACGATTATGAGTTTGCAGGTTTGTATGACCTCAGACTCAAGGTGTCACAACAAAACCGCTTGTTTCGCATCCCGGAGTTCCTCTATACTGAGATGGAAACAGATACCCGCAAATCAGGGGAGAAAATGTTCGACTATGTCGATCCCAAAAACAGGGATGTGCAGATAGAAATGGAAATGGCGTGTACACAACATCTTAAGGATATAGGCGGTTGGCTGGCCCCCAAGTTCAAAGAGGTAAAGTTTACAGAGGAGGAGTTTCCGGTTGAAGCATCCGTGATCATACCCGTCAGAAATCGTATCAAAACCGTAGAAGATGCTGTAAGGTCTGTTTTTACTCAAAAAACATCATTTAAGTTTAACCTGATCATTGTTGACAACCATTCGGCTGATGGCACCACACAGCTGCTGGAGAAATTATCTAAGGAGGATGACAGGCTGATCCATGTGATTCCAGGTCGTAAAGATCTTGGCATTGGCGGCTGCTGGAACGAAGGTGTTTTCCATGAAAAGTGTGGTAAGTTTGCCATTCAGCTTGATTCCGATGACCTCTACATTAACGATCAGGTGGTCCAAACAATTGTGGATGCATTCTACGAGCAACAGTGCGCGATGGTGGTGGGCAGCTATCAGATGGTGAATTTCAAGTTGGAGGAAATCCCTCCGGGCCTGATCGATCACAAGGAGTGGACTCCGGAGAATGGACGAAATAATGCATTGCGGATCAACGGTCTGGGTGCACCCAGGGCCTTTTATACGCCGGTGTTGCGCTCTATTCGCCTGCCCAACGTGAGCTATGGTGAAGACTATGCCGTGGCACTGAACATCAGCCGCTATTACCAGATAGGCAGAATCTATGAGCCATTGTATATGTGTCGCCGTTGGGACGAAAACACGGATGCTTCCCTTAGCGTGGAGAAACAAAACGCACACAATACATATAAAGACAGGGTGCGGACCATTGAGCTTTGGGCAAGGATGAGGTTAAATGGATAATTAGTTAATGTGCAGATGTGCAAATGTGCAGATGTGCAGATGTGAAAATGTGCAGATGTGAAAATGTAGGGGCGAATTATCATTCGCCTCAGTCACAGCATAAACTGCCAGATGTAAAAATTGATATGCAGAAAAAGATAGAAGGTTTTTTTGAGCAGCAGCTTAATGAATGGGATTTGGCGAAGAAAAACTATGCCGGATTGCAGAAGGTTCATAAGCGATATGTTCAGTTGGATGATTTGGTTCGTGTTGGTATTCAGTTCAATCCGGAGCGCATTTATTCTTCGGCGGCCAAAGTTGATGATAAGAGCATCAGGGAGCGCAAGTGTTTTCTTTGCCGGGAAAATTTGCCGGCACAACAACGTTGGCTGGCGTTTGGGGATGAATACCTGGTGCTGGTCAACCCATTTCCGATTTTCCCCAGGCACCTGACCATCCCGGTCATACAGCATACAGACCAGCGCATTGCCGGCCGTATGGGTGATATGCTTGACCTTGCCCGCGAGCTGAATGAGTTTGTCGTGTTTTACAATGGCCCGAAATGCGGTGCTTCGGCACCCGATCATTTTCACTTTCAGGCTGGCAATAAAGGTTTTATGCCATTGGAAAAAGACTTTGAGAAGCTTCCTAAAACCGTTATTGACACCATAAACGGTGTAGAGGTACTGCAGCTTGACAACTACTACCGTACCTGCCTCGTATTACAAGGCGTTGACCGCCAGATGTTAGTCGCTTCTTTTGAGGGGCTGATGGATCGTTTGCCGGTATCGCCGAATGATGATGAACCCATGTTGAATATTCTGACGAGCCATGATGCCGGGAAATGGCGCATATTTATCTTCCCGCGTAAGCTGCACCGCCCTTCACAATATTTTGAAGAAGGAGAGAGGCGCATACTGTTAAGCCCTGCCTCCGTTGACCTGGGCGGGGTTCTCATAACGCCACGCGAAGAAGACTATCATAAAATGGATGCCGACATCATAAAAGATATCTTTAAGCAGGTGTGCCTGGGAAAATTGAAGGAGGATGAGTAAATGTGCAAATGTGGAAATGTGAAAATGAGTAATTGCGGTGAAAATGAATAAATAAGC
>SLDN01000141.1 GCA_007125275.1 Bacteroidales bacterium
CCCTTGCCAAAAGTCCGATGGCCCAATATAACACCACGGTCATAGTCTTGTATCGCACCGGCAACAATTTCTGAAGCAGAGGCACTGGCCCTGTCGACCAGGATCACAAGCGGTATCTCGGTGTCCAACGGGTCATTGAGTGTGCGGTGTGTCGAGGTGCGGTCTTCAAGGCGTCCCCGGGTATTTACAATGAGGTTTTCCTTATCAACAAAGAGGTTTGCGATGTTGACGGCCTCGTGCAACAAGCCGCCTCCATTGCCTCTAAGGTCAAGAACAACGGCCTCAACCGGATTCTCTTCCTTGAGTTGCACGAGAGCATCCCTGACCTCACGACTTGCCCTGCGTGTAAATCCGGTTAGTTTGATGTATGCGGTTTTTTCATCCAGCATGGCATAATGCGGGATGTTGGGAATGCGAATCACCTCCCGCTCAATGCTCTTCAACAGCTCTTCGCCTTCCCGGTCTATCAGCATATTCAAACTTGTACCCGGCTGCCCCTGAAGCAATGTCCGCACTTCGGCATCAGTCCGGCCTTCGGTTGACTGGTTGTTAACTTCCAGGATAATATCACCGGGCTTCAGCCCTGCATTGTGAGCAGGAAACCCTTCGTAGGGTTCTGTAATCATGATGCGATCACCACGCTGCTGCACGCGAGCGCCAATGCCGCCATACTGACCTGTGGTCATAAAACGGGCATCCTCAATTTCTGCCTCAGAAATAAAATTTGTATATGGATCAAGTGATTCAAGCATCTCGTCAATGCCGGCACGCATCACTTCCGAAACGTTGATGTCATCAATGTAATTAACCACAAGCTCCCTGAACAACGTAGAAAATATATCAAGGTGCTTGGATATCTCAAAATTCTTACTCCCTGATCCTGAGAGTACCATGCCTGCTGATGCCAGGATCAGTATCATGAAAATGTTTCTGAGCCAATGGTTTGATCTTCTAAGAAGTTTCATATGTTTATAATGGTTTAGTTGTTTAGTCGTTTAGTTTTGTCATTCTGAGTGGGAAGCCTCCGCGAAAGTGCGGTGGCCACAATGCCGGAATGACATAAATGTTCTTTATTCATTGTTTTTTGCGCTCTTTGCGAGTTTTGATCTTTGCGCTCTTCAAGCTTAATCGACAATCGACAATTGGCATGAATGGTCAGAACACTGTCAGGGTACAGGATCATATCCACTCCCACCCCAGGGATTACAACTTATGAACCTTTTTAACGTGAGCCATCCTCCGCGAAAAGGCCCGTGTTTGCTTACTGCTTCAATGCCATACTGTGAACACGTTGGTGTATAGCGGCACGATGGTGGCAGATAGGGTGAGATGGCGCCCTGATAAAACCGGATCAGCCCTATGATGAGCCAGCGCATTAAAGTATTAAGAGCCCGGAAAACAAACATCACTAAGCATTAACATGAATCATTCGGCATCTGGATCACCCGGTATCTGGATCATGGTCACCAATATATCCCACAAGTCGCTGCAGAACATCCTTCAAGGAGTTTTCGACAGTATTATGGGGCAGCAATTTGCTTGCTGAATATATCAATGCCAGTAACACAACAAAGTCCTTCGTATTTAAAAACGCATAAAAAGAGCTTTTGTTTTTTCGATAGGCTTCTTTTGCCAGCCTTTTGGCACGGTTTCGATGCACTGCCTTTTTAAGCTGCCGTTTTGATGCTCCGATCAAACATTTTGCCGGATAATCAAAGCGTGCACTTTGGGCGTTTTTTCCTGCAGGAAAAATCTCTTTGATTTTATCCTTCGGCAAACAAATCCATTGGACCCGCAGTGGATACGAGAAAAAATGATTTCCTTCCTTAAACAACAACGATTGAAGCCGGTGGTTGGCCAGCCTTTCGTTCTTTTTAAAAGTATGCATGGCAGAGGGAATAATGGATAAGCGGCAAAAAGCGCGGCAGCCTATTTTTTATTCAGGCCTTCCATATACTGTTGAATGGCCATGGTCATCGAGGGTGCCGTTTTGGTCGGCGCCGTGATCTGAACCTTTAAACCGTCTTTCTCGGCAGCCTTTGTCGTGGCTTTGCCAAAAGCAGCAATGATTCGTTCACCCTGCTCAAAGTCAGGGAAATTCAAGCGTAGCGATTGTATGCCAATTGGACTGAAAAACACGAACATATCGTATTTGTTGATGTCGAGATCAGACACATCTTCAGCTACAGTACGGTAGATGGGAGCAGCTTTAAACTGAATCTTGTTTTGCCGCAAAAGCTGTGGGATCTCCTTCTTGTGACTCTCCGCACAGGCAAACAAAAACTTCTCATCCCGTTGTTTTTTGATCACATCGATCAAGTCACTAAAATGGCTTTTTCCAAAAAAAATCTTGCGCTTTCTGAACTGCACATACTTTTGAAGATAAAGGGCGATGGCCTCTGAAGTGCAAAAATACTTAAGCTGGTCCGATATCGGCACCCTGAGCTCTTCGCAAAGAGAAAAATAATGATCGACGGCATGCCGGGAAGTGAAAATAACAGCCGTATAATCCTGAACCGGTATGCGATTCTTCCTAAACTCCTTGGCACTGATGCTTTCGATCTTGATAAACTTCCTGAAACAGGCATTCAGGTTAAATTGTTTGATAAGATCTGAATAGGGTGATTTGTCATTCTCAGGTGGCGGCTGTGATATTAAAATGTTTTTAATTTTCAAAAGACCCTCTCCTATCAATTTGGTTAGCAACTAGTTAATTATCCAAAAACCAACAAACTCAAGACGCCGTAAAATATATTGTCAACACTTTATAGATGACCAACAAAGGCGCGAGTTCGACGCCACAAAGGTACAAAAATAAATAGTATACAGAAAAACCAGATGTTGCATATGCCAACAAAGAACCCCGCAACAGCTTGTATAAATTGATTGCCAGCAACAATGCCAGCATCACATATATATTTGCTAATGAGGGAGTAAACGCATTATAAAAAACAATTGGCAGCAAGATCAGGCCAAGAAAGATATTCGAGAGAAAGATGTTCTCAAGGTATATAAAACTGGCTTTTTCTGTACTGAAGATCCATGCAAGGAGTTTTATTGCCATCGCCTTTATGGTGTAAAATAAGATAAATGCCATGAGCAAAACACCAAATATTATCAGAGGATGAAAATGAGCAAAATGGGCAAGATGATTATAATAATCCAGCACCTGGTAAAACAACAGCGCAATAACCAGCAAAAAGTTGGCAATCAATAAATATGTAGGCGTATCACGAAAGAACATCGATTCTTTATCGAGCTGATAAAAAAAAAGCAAAACAAAAAATGCTTTTATGGAGAAAGCCATTCGTGCGCTGAAATTATATGATGCCACAGATATAAACAGCATGCAGGCAAGCAAAACAATCAACACCCAATCGCTTGAATCGGCTGAAGTAAACGGTATAATATCTGGATAAACCGTAGCCTCCAGCTTGTGAGGCCCACCATAAAAGTGACTGCTGCTGACCGGTTTACTTTCAGCATACCTGAGTGTTTCGGCATACCCTTCCGGCATCGCATGAACCACAATCAGGTCTTTCTCCGCGACACCCTCCGCGACCAAAAAAAGAAGAAGTATGGCAACAGTTAATCGGGCAATATTCATCAGCAAATTTTCCACAAAGATAATGCAGCTTTACGAAAAACTAACGATGTTAACAGATTAACATTTAAAAACAAAAGAACAACAAGAATTAACAAAATAATAACAAAATGGCTTGGCTGTTTTGTAAATTAATCCTAATTTTGCTGACCTTTGAAATTCAAGTACATCCAACACAAATAACTCTCTTTAAATTAAATGCAGCTACTCAATTCGATCAAACAAAAGGCAAAAGAAAAAAACATTTCTCTTTTTAACAGCGTAAAAGTTGAAAGCCTAGAGGGTGATAATTTTTTAAATAAGATTTCATACAAAGACTTACAAAGCAACAAAGAGCAAGACATGGAGGTAAAAGGCCTTTTTATTCAGATAG
>SLDN01000043.1 GCA_007125275.1 Bacteroidales bacterium
ACCACTGACATACACCCGGTGCATGCCATTTTCAAAATTGCTGTCGATGGCCACCACCACACACTGGCTGCCAAACTCCATGGCAATGTTGCTGATCAGTTCAGGGTTTTTTACGGCTGATGAATTGATGCTCACCTTGTCGGCACCGGCATTGATAACGGCACGGGCATCCTCCAGGGAGTTGACCCCTCCGCCGACAGTAAATGGGATATTGATCTCACGGGCAATCTTTTCTACCAGCAAAACCAATGTCTTTCGCTTTTCAATGGTGGCGGTGATATCCAAAAAAACCAACTCATCGGCTCCGTCATGTACATAGCGTTTGGCTAGTTCAACCGGGTCGCCGGCATCACGGATATCAACAAAATTGACACCTTTGACTGTCCTGCCTTCTTTTATATCCAAACAGGGGATGATGCGTTTCTTTAACATAGCTCACTCAATTCTTTTAATGTAATTTTTTGTTCATAAATTGCTTTGCCAAGGATCGCACCATCGCAGCCCATTTTGCGCAATGCGTAAAGGTCTTCAACCGACGATACGCCGCCGCTGGCAATGAGCCTGACCTTCGTTTTATGCAGTATTTCGTTGTAGAGTGTTTCGGCGACACCTTGCAACATACCGTCTTTGCTGATATCGGTGCATACCACATATTTTAAACCCTGCTTTTCATAGCCGGCAATGAAATCTACCACGTCGACATTCGACTGCTCATGCCAGGCATGGGTGGCAATCTTGCGGTTTATGGCGTCGGCCCCAAGGATTACTTTTTCGCTGCCAAATCTCGCCAGGCATTTAATAAACTCAGCCGGATACATCACCGCCATGCTTCCTCCGGTGACCTGTGATGCACCGCTTTCAAAGGCAACTCTCATATCCTCAGCACTCCGGATGCCACCACCGAAGTCGATTGTCAATGATGTATGCTGCGCGATGGTTTCCAGTACTTTTTGGTTGACAACACGCTGAGCCCTGGCGCCATCCAGGTCAACAAGGTGTAAATATTTAATCCCATAAGCTTCAAATTCTTTCGCTACCTCCAGCGGATTCTCATTATAGATTTTCTTGGTGGTATAATCGCCTTTGGTGAGGCGCACGCATTTGCCATCAATGATATCTATGGCCGGTATGATTCTCATAATTGTAAAAAGTTTAGCAATAGTTTTGTTCCGGATGCCGCTGATTTCTCAGGGTGAAACTGGACGGCATAAAAGTTTTCCTTTTGCATGGCAGCACTGAAAGGGAGGATGTAGTCGCAGGCTGCAACTGTTTCTGCCGATAATTCGCAATAGTAGCTCTGTACAAAATAATAGTCTTCGCCATCCCTGATTTCTGAAAATAATTCACCCCGGGTCTGCTGCAAATTGTTCCAGCCCATGTGCGGCACAATGTCATCCGGCGGGAATTTACGCACTCCGGCGTCAAAGATGTTCAGACAATCCACATCGCCTTCTTCAGAATGTGCACACATCAATTGTTGCCCCAGGCATATCCCCAAAACGGGTTGTTTAAGAGATTTTATCAGCACATCCATATTTCTTTTCTGCAGGTATTGCATTGCAGAGCTCGCTTCACCCACACCGGGAAAAATCACCTTGTCAGCATTGAGGATATCGCTCTCGCGGTCGGTGACGATGCATGGATAGCCCAGGCGATCAAGGGCGTTCTTCACTGATGCAATGTTGCCTGCGTTGTATTTAATAATTGCGATCATAGTATGCCTTTTGTACTGGGTATTGAATAATTGTTTGTTTTTGCGACGGCCATTTTCAATGCTTTTGCAAATGCTTTGAAAACAGCTTCTATCTTGTGATGTTCATTTTGGCCTTCTGCTTTGATGTTCAAATTGCATTTGGCGTTGTCGCTGAATGATTTAAAGAAATGCATAAACATCTCGGATGGCATATCGCCAATCATCTCACGTTTGAACTCCACTTGCCACACCAGCCATGGCCTTCCGCCAAAATCTAAGGCAACTTGCGCCAGACAGTCGTCCATAGGGAGTAAAAACCCATAGCGCTCAATCCCTTTTTTGCTGCCGAGAGCTTTCAAAAATGCTTCACCCAGGGCAATGGCAGTGTCTTCGATGGTGTGATGCTCATCGATGTGCAGGTCGCCCTGAACCAGGATATCCAGATCCATGTTGCCGTGCCTGGCAATCTGCTCCAGCATATGGTCAAAGAAGCCAATCCCCGTTGATATACTGCTTTTACCTGCCCCATCAAGGTTAACCCCGATGGTGATTTTCGTTTCGCTCGTGTTACGCACCACCCTTGCTTTCCTGGGTTCTGCCGCGAGCAATTGGTAAATCTCCTCCCATGAGGAGGTGGTCAGGGTTGCATCTTTGTTTTGTTTCTTATTAAGAAAAATTGATTTACATCCCAAATTTTCAGCTAGTTGGATATCCGTATGCCTGTCACCAATCACAAATGAGTTCGCAAGATCATAATCTCCTGTCATATAATGTTTCAACATACCTGTACCGGGTTTTCTGTAAGGAGAATTATCTTCCGGGAATGATTTGTCAATCAATATTTCAGAAAATTCGATGCCCTCATTCTCAAAAGCACGAATAATTTTGTTGTGGACAGGCCGGAACTCTTCCTCCGGAAATGATGCCGTGCCAAGTCCATCCTGGTTAGAAACCATCACAAGCATATAATCCAATTCTTTGACAATCCTTGCAAGGTTTTGAAATACAGCCGGATAGAACTCCAGTTTCTCAAATGAATCCAGCTGAAAGTCATCAGGCGGCTCGATGACCAGCGTGCCGTCTCTGTCGATAAATAATACTTTTTGCATACAATATAATTTTGGTGCACAGCCCAAGTGCTGTGTTTACTATAATTTATCAGTCCTCAATCATCATTCTGAAATCGTCAATCGCAAATCGTTAATTGTTCGAGTTTTTGCAAAAGTTTTTGGTTTTCACTTTTTGTTCCAACCGTAATTCGAATGCAGTTTTGTATGACACTGTGCCTGTTGCGTGTGATGATCCGGCTTGTAACCAATTCATCATAAATAAAATTGGCATCGGTGACTTCCACCAGCAGGAAATTGGCATCTGACGGATATATATACTTAACAAACTTGAGTTTAATTAGTTCCCGCTGCAGATAACTTTTCTGCTCCTGTATTTTCTGTTTTTGTTTTTTGAAAACAGCTTGATTGTCAAGTGCCTTCAATGCTGCTTCCTGGTTTAGTGTGCTTACATTGTAAGGCGGTTTCACTTTGTTCAGAAAAGCAATGATTTCCGGGTTTGCATAAGCAATTCCAATTCTGGCTGCAGCCAGGCCCCAGGCTTTGCTCATTGTCTGCGTTACCACCAGGTTAGGATAAGATGCTATTTTGTCCATCCATGATTTTGAGTCACTGAAGTCAGCGTATGCTTCATCCACCACGACAATGCCTTTAAAACTTTCAAGTACCTCATCGATGTTGTTTAAAATGTTACCGGTTGGGTTATTTGGACTGCACAAAAAGATCATTTTGACATTATGTTCTTTCAAATCCAGGTCGGATAATCTTTTTACATCAATTTGGAAATCAATTGCCAACGGGATCTTTACTACTTCTATGTTATTGATGCCGGCACACACTTCATACATTCCATAAGTTGGAGGACATATCACCACTTTATCGTTTCCGGGTTCACAAAACACGCGGAATAGCAAGTCAATCACCTCATCGCTGCCATTGCCGATAAATATTTCTGCAGGGGAGATGTTATTTTTAGATGCGAGTTTTTCCTTCAAGGCTTTTTGGCCGGGGTCAGGATAACGGTTCAGTTTGCCAAACGGGTTTTCATTGGCATCAAGGAATATGCCTTCCTTGCCTTTAAACTCATCGCGGGCACTGCTGTATGGCTTAAGGTGAAGGATGTTGGGTCGAACGAGGTTACTTAGGTTCATGGTTACGGGTTCATGG
>SLDN01000053.1 GCA_007125275.1 Bacteroidales bacterium
CTTCCAGAAGCACTTCTGTCATCAGCTTGACATTGTTGTCGGGCACCCTGGCAAAGAAGGTTCCTTGTGCACCCAGTACGAGTCCGGATACTGTAAACGGATGTTCGATGGTGCCATAGGGTGATGTTTTGGTAACGGTGCCTATGGGTGTGGTGGGTGAGAACTGTCCTTTGGTGAGGCCGTAGATCTGGTTATTGAAAAGCAGTATGTTGATGTCGATATTTCTTCGCAAGACATGTATGAAGTGGTTTCCGCCGATGGCCATGGAGTCACCGTCGCCGGTCGCCACCCATACGCTGAGCCCCGGGTTGGCAACCTTTAGTCCGCTGGCGATGGCAGCTGCGCGGCCGTGGATGCCGTGGAAGCCGAAGGTGTCCACATAATATGGGAACCTTGATGAACATCCGATGCCGGATACCATCGCGAAGTTCTCTTTTTTGTATCCAATCCTTGGAAACACATTGCTTACGGCAGCCAATATGGCGTGTGCACCGCACCCGGGGCACCATTTTACCATCTGGTCGCTGACGAAGTCATGCTTTGTTAACTCGACGGGCGATTGAGCTATGCTATTTTTGATTAACATGATTCTCCTCCAATAAGTTAATAAATATTTCATTAAGTTCCTGCACGTGGAAAGGAAGGCCTTGCACCTTGTTGTATTGCAGATAGGTAAACTCCGGATACTGCATGCGCAGGTAATTGACAAACTGACCGTTGTTCAGCTCACACACGACGATCTTTTTAAAGCCTTCCAGTATTTGTCTTGTATTTTTCGGAAAGGGTTTGATGTAGTTGAATTGTGCGTGGCTGATGTTGTATCCTTCTTCCCGCATGGTGGCTACGGCAGACCTGAGGGCGCCTTCGGTGCCTCCCCATCCTACTACGAGCAGTTCACCGGTATCTTCACCATATACTTCCTGCAGGGGGATATAGTCGCCGATACGGAACACTTTTTCTTCCCTGATGTTGACCATCAGTTGGTGGTTCAGGGGGTCGGTAGAAACGTTGCCGTCGATGTTGGTTTTTTCCAGTCCGCCGATGCGGTGTCTGAGGCCATCTACGCCGGGCACGGCCCATTTGCGCACCAGTGTTTTTTCGTCGCGCCGGTAGGGCTTGTAGTTCTGGTCGTTGGGGTCGGCCATGGGTGGGTTGATGTCAGGCAGGTCGTTCACATCGGGAATCCTGAACAACTCTGAGCCAAAGCCGAGGTAGCCATCGGTAAGCAATATGACGGGGGTCATGTGCTCCAGTGAATACTTGGCTGCCATATAGGCTTTATAGAAGCAGTCGGCAGAGCTGGAGGCGGCCATCACCATCAGCGGGCATTCGCCGTTGCGGCCAAAGAGGGCCTGCATCAGGTCCGACTGCTCGCTTTTTGTGGGCATGCCGGTTGACGGCCCTGCGCGCTGCACGTTGACAATCACCAGGGGCAGTTCAGCGATCACGGCCAGGCCGATGGCTTCGCTCTTGAGCGACAAGCCGGGGCCCGAAGTGGTGGTGATTGCCATTGAGCCTGAAAAGCTGGCGCCAATGGCCGAGCATATGCCGGCTATCTCATCCTCTGCCTGAAACACTTTTGCTCCCAGTGACTTATGCTTTGACAGCTCCATGAGAATCTCTGTGGCGGGTGTGATGGGGTAGGATCCCAAAAACAGCGGACGTCCGCTGCGCTCTGCTGCTGCCAGCAGCCCCCAGGCTGTGGCAATGTTGCCGTGGATGTTGCGGTAAAGACCCTTCTCCATAGGCGCCGGGCCGATGTTGAAGGATATCTTGATGGCCTCGGTGTTGTCGGCAAAGTTGTAACCGGCACGCAAGGCACTCTGGTTGGCCTGAATCACTTTGGGCTTGCCTTCAAACTTCTGCTTAATGAAGCCGAGGGGCTTCTCAAGATCGCGCCCGAAAAGGTAAAACATCAGGCCAAGCACGAACATGTTTTTTGTCCGTTCAGCCAGCCGCTTATCAACACCCAGGTCGGCCAGACTCTCTTTTGTGAGATCTGTGATGGGTGCTTTGATTACATGATAAGCATCCAGCGAGCCGTCATCCAGCGGACTTTCTGTGTAACCCGCCTTTTCGATGGCCTTTTGCTCAAATGTTGATGAGTCGATCACCAGTGTAGCTCCCTGTTTTGCCCACTTCAGGTTGGACCTCAGAGAGGCGGGGTTCATTGCCACCAGTACGTCACACATGTCGCCGGTCGTGTAAATCTTTCGTTGGCCCATGTGAACCTGGAAGCCGCTCACACCTGCAATGGTGTTGTGCGGTGCGCGAATTTCAGCCGGGAAATCAGGGAAAGTGGCCAGGTCGTTGCCGGAAATGGCAGCTACTTCAGAAAACAGTGTGCCCGTAAGCTGCATGCCATCACCGGAGTCACCAACAAACTTTACGACCACATCTTCCGGCGCAATAAGTTTTTCATTCTTTACCGTCATAATATGGAATTTGTTTTCAGGACAAGCGTCCCGTATTATCAAATTGTTATCAAAAAATTAATGCTGCGAAGTTAAGGGTTTAATCATTATTAAATGAAAAAATCAATAATACTTTTTCTTAAAACAGGGGCAATATGAAGCAGAAATGTGCTCAAAAATGCAATTATTATTTAAAACAATTTCAAATTACGTTTTGGCGCAAGAATTATGATTATTGTGTTATAAAAGCCTTTATATTTGCAGTGGAAATTAACCCGATTTAGAAACCTAAAATAACGAAAAATGGCTTATATTATTAATGATGATTGCACAGCTTGCGGTAGCTGCATTGATGAATGTCCGGTTGATGCAATTGCTGAAGGTGACATTTATGTAATTGATCCTGATGTATGCACAGACTGTGGCGCTTGCGCCGACGTTTGCCCGGTTGAAGCGATTCATCCCGAATAAGAACTGTTTGACCGGATACGTTCCGGATCAGAAATCGATAAAGCCCGTATTCCGAATACGGGCTTTTTTTGTCGTCAATCGTCAATCGCCAATCGTCAATCGTCAATCGCCAATCGTCAATCGCCAATCGTCCCTATTCGTTGGCTAACTCTTGCTCCGCGGCTTTGACCACTTTTGCGGAGATGCGGATGCTGATCTCATAAAGCACGAAGAGTGGCAGTCCGACCATAATCTGGCTAAAAACGTCGGGTGGTGTGATGAGGGCGGCCACGGCAATGATGATCACAAAGGCGAGTTTGCGCTGCTTGCGCATGGTTTCAGGGGTGAGCAAACCCACCTTGCTGAGGAAATATACAAATATTGGAAGCTCGAACAGCAAGCCCGTGGCCAGGGTGATGGTGGTTACCGTGGTTATGAAAGAGCGCAGGGCAATGTGGTTTTCTACCAGTCCGCTGACCTGGTATGATCCTAAAAAGTTGATCGAGAGCGGTACGATCAGGAAGTAGGCAAAGAGTACGCCGGTAAGAAACAAGCCGGATATAACGAGAACGGCACCGCGGGAGTTGGCCTGCTCTTTGGGGTTCAGGCCGGGGCGAATAAAGCGCCAGATCTCCCAGACAATATAGGGGATCGCTGCAATAATGCCCAATATGAGGGACACCACAATATGCGTGGTAAACTGCCCGGCGAGATCAATGTTGATAAGCTTTACAGGATCAGCATTGATGCAAAGCGCCGGCATCGAAAGCTGCTGCGAGAACCAGCAAAAAACACGGTTGGTAAGGAAGTAGGTCTCCTTGGGTGCCAGTATCACCTTCGTAAAGATGATGTCCTTGGCGACAAATGCGGCAATGGCAAACACCACAATCGCCATCGACGACCTGATCAGGTGGCCGCGCAGCTCCTCCAGGTGCCCCCAGAAAGTCATGGTGCCATCCGTAGTGCGATCGTAAGGCGATTTTTCCGTACCCACAGCTGTTGTTTAAAATTCAGAAATGCAAAAATACAGCAAAAC
>SLDN01000060.1 GCA_007125275.1 Bacteroidales bacterium
AAGAAGCAGTGTTGCCAGGATCAAAAACAATAAACACTTTTTTTTCATTTTTTGCGGTGTTTAGAAATAAAGAAAAGGCAGTTTTATAAGCCGGGTTCTGTGGTATGCCGGTGAGTGGCTACCTCCTGTCATTTATCTGGAGCATCGCTCGCACGCTGCTTCTAACGGCCTACCCTCCGGGATTGGGCGAGCCACCCTCGATCCCCGGTTTATTTGGCCTTTCAACGCATAAGGTTTACCCCCTTACCCGGTCACCCGGATAAGCCGTAGGCTCTTACCCTACGTTTTCACCCTTGCCGGCCCGGACAATGCCGGGCTTAGGCGGTTGTTTTCTGTGGCACTATCTCTCGGCCGGCACTGCTGCCAACCGGCTTCCCGTTAGGAAGTATGCCGCTCTGTGTTGCCCGGACTTTCCTCATCCTGCAAGCAGGACGCGACAGGACAACCTGCCTTTTTCGCTTTGATAACGAAAACTAGAGCCTATTGCGTATACAATACAATAAATATGCAAAAATAATACAATTGCAGCTAATATAACCCCGGCATATTGCGTTATCTATTCATCTAAGATCAATATTTTCTGTCTTTTCGGAAGCGTAATGACATAAAAAGTGCTTAATTTTGAAGGTGTATGCAAATCGTTTGAATCCTGTTTGCATTCATTATTGTATTAATTATTAATGCTTTGACTGGATGCAGGGAAAATTTGTCAAAAATCTTACCCTTCTGCTGGTGCTTAACCTGCTGATCAAGCCTTTTTGGATTCTGGGCATTGACAGGTCGGTCCAAAACACCGTGGGCGCCGAAGAATATGGCTTCTACTTTGCTGTGTTTAACTTTTCCTTCCTGTTTAACATCCTGCTCGATTTTGGCATCACCAATTTCAATAATAAAAATATCGCACAAAACAATCACCTGCTGACCAAGTATGTGTCAAACCTCCTGGTGCTTAAATTGTTGCTTTTTTTTGTTTATGTTGGCGTTACTTATACCGCAGCCTTCTTTATTCAGTACAGTCCGGAGCAGATCAGGCTGTTATATTTTCTTGGCTTTAACCAGTTTCTGATCAGCTTCATTCTGTATTTGCGTTCAAACCTCGGGGGGCTTCATCTTTTTCGCACCGATGCGATTATCAGTGTGCTTGACCGGACGCTGATGATCATCATTTGTGCGGTGCTGCTTTGGGGCAATGTGGTCAATGAATTCAAAATACAGTATTACATCTACGCGCAAACCCTGGGCTATTTGCTAACTGCTTCCACAACGCTCTTGCTGGTATTGCATCGTACCCAAAAGCCCCTGCTTCGCTTGCAATTTAATTATCCCTTCCTGCTTGCCATCGTCCGAAAAAGTTTTCCTTTTGCCATCCTGGTGCTGCTGATGACATTTTATAACCGCATCGACAGTGTGATGCTGGAGCGTCTGCTCGACGATGGTGCGCGGTATAGCGGAATCTATGCGTCGGCATATCGCCTGCTGGATGCCACCAATATGATAGCCTACCTCTTTGCTGTATTGTTGCTGCCCATTTTTGCCAGGATGATCAAGCAAAAAGAAAATATTGAAAACCTTCTGAAGCTGGCCTTTACACTGATCATCACCCCGGCAATCATTATTTCTTCAGCTGCTTTCTTTTACTCAGGTCAGATTATGGAACTCCTGTACCCCATGCATGCCGGTGAAACGGCCATGGTTTTTGAATACAGAATCATCGAGTCATCAAGGGTGTTTGGTTTGTTGATGACTTGTTTTCTGGCCATTTCTTCTACCTATATTTTTGGCACATTGCTCACCGCCAACGGCAGCCTCTGGCATCTCAACCTCATTGCGCTTGCCGGGATGTTGTTGAATGTTTTTCTGAATTTTCTGATGATACCTGTCTACCAGGCAACAGGGTCAGCCGTGGCCAGCCTGTTGACCCAGATGCTGGTGGCCATTATCCAGCTGTTGGTGGTTCAACGATTGTTCAGGATCAGGGTTAATTACGCATTGATAATCCGCTTATTGATTTTTCTTGCAGGAACGATATGCATCAATTTTTTCTTGCTTCTGATGCCAATACCATGGCAGGCAAGCATCCTCATAATGGCCTTTTCGTGCCTGGCAATGGCTTTTGGCATTCGGCTGATAAGTTTGCGACATATATACCAATTGATCAAATATGCTTAACTTTGCCGCCATTTTTCTAACGCTTCGGTTATCATTTTTGAGAAAAGCGGTTAGCTGTTTTGTGTTTACATCTTGTTGAAATATTTTTTTTACTATCAATTCAGAAAATATGAACCAAAAAAACGATGTCTTCGACTCTACCAATGTGTTTTTATTCATAATCCGATGGTGGAAACATTTGTTTGTTATTTGTTTTTTGGCCGCTCTGGCTGCGGCTATCTTTTCAGCCCCACGTTTTATTACGCCAAAGTTTCAGTCATCGGTAACGATGTTTCCCGCGTCAACGGGTAGTCTTTCCCGGTCGGTGCTTGCCGGTTCAGCAGGTGCACGCCAGGATTTTCTCCAGTATGGTGAGGTTGAAGAGGCTGAGCGCCTGCTGCAGGTGCTGGAGTCGGGCAATATCCGCGACAGGGTGGTTCGGCGGTTTAATCTTCTGGAACATTATGATATTCCGGAAGATGCCAAATACAAGCAAACCAGTTTGGCGCAGCAATATTCCTCAAATATCTCATTCCGTCGCACACAATACGGTGCCGTTGAAATAAACGTAAGGGACAAAGATCCTGCCATGGCTGCAAATATTGCCAATGAGCTTGCAGCCCTGGTGGATACCGTGCAAAACGAACTGCGGCTCGAACGCGCTGAGCTGGCTTATCTGGTCGCCAAAACACAGTACGAAACCCTGCTGGACCAGGCCAGACAAGCCGAAGACTCATTGCGGTTTATCATGAGCCAGGGGGTTTTTGACCTGGAAGGGCAGTCGTCAATGCTCACCAGGCAACTGGCAATGGATATCTCCTCCCGCAACACCGAGGGGGTGCAAAAACTTGAAGAGCGCCTTGCCACCCTTGGCGAGTATGGCGGAGCATTTTTGTATAACCAGGCCTATCTGCAAAACATAACAGAGCATCTGATTATGATACAACGCAGATACCACGAAGCAAAATCGGATCTCGAAAACTTTCTTCCTTTTAAGTTTATCATTGACACTGCCTTTGAAGCAGAACGCAAAGTTTATCCGGTGCGCTGGATCATCGTGTTCTTGTCAACTTTTGCGGCCGGCTTTATGGGCATTATGATCATTATGGTGTATGAAAACCTCCAGACTAAAGGCATCATTAAAGGGAAAAAGAAGGTAGTGGTATCAAATAAATGACGGATAACGTAAGATGGGATCCAAGCTCAAAATGCTGTATTTGGGAAGCGCTTTGTTTACAGCGCTTAACATTGCACTGATTATTCAGGGCTTCTATTGGCTTTTTGCACTCCCATTTGCAATGGCTATCATGTTGCTGTTTTTCTTCTCAACCGATAAGCTCATCCTGCTGCTCGTTTTACTCACACCCTTTACTTTTAAATACCGGCACGCCGGCATGGGATTTACGGTTGATGTCCCAACCGAACCCGTCATTGTGGCCATTATGCTGTTGTTTTTCTTTAAGTTGCTTTATGAGCAGCAATACGACAAACGCGTTTTGCGACACCCTGTAACGGTTTTGCTGATGCTGAACCTGGTTTGGATGTTTGTCACGAGCATTACATCTGAGATCCCTGTAGTCTCCTTGAAATATTTCATATCGCGCTTATGGTTTGTGATCACATTCTTCTTCATGGGGATATTCTTATTTAGGGAAGTCAATAACATGAAGCGCTTTATGTGGCTTTTTGGAACATCGCTTTTCGTTGTCGTATTGATTGCATCGTATAAGCATTCCCTTTATGGCTTTGAG
>SLDN01000183.1 GCA_007125275.1 Bacteroidales bacterium
AACAAACAATTGCCGCTCGCACAGCTGAAATTGTTGAGCAAAAAGAAGAGATTGAAAGGCAGAGCAGGGAACTTGCGAATAAAAATGACGAACTTGAAAAGATCAATACCGCCGTCCAATCTATCAATGCGGAAACAAAATTTGAAAACCTTCTGCAATCGTTGCTGGAGAAAATGAAAATTGTGAGGGCAGTAGAAAATGCCCTTGCTCTTGTGTATGATAAAAGCGACAATCTTTACAAGTACAAAGTTAGCATTGGCTGGGATATCGGCCAGTTGAAAAATATTTCACACAGCTTTGACCAGGCGGAGGCCATGTATCTGCAAAATGAAGAAGAAGTGTTTGAGGATATATTTGTCAAAAAAGACTTCAGTACATTGAACGATGATGGTTTCAATCCTTTTGCACATACAAAGTCGATGCTTGTGCTTGTTATCAAGATAGAGGCCAAAATTGAAGCCTTTTTGGTTTTTGAAAACAGAACCCGTGAGAATGCCTTTGGTGCCGGCGATATTAGCTTCATTAAGAATGCCAAAGAGCATATTGTGTCTGCGTTCATTCGTACACGCATTCTTGAAGACCTGCAGGAGACTCTGGATAACCTGAAGGCTACCCAGACACAGCTCATACAGTCGGAAAAACTCGCATCACTTGGAGAGCTTACTGCAGGCATTGCCCATGAGATACAGAACCCGCTGAACTTTGTGAATAATTTCTCAAACCTCTCCGCAGAACTCGCCGATGAGGTGATAGAAGTTGTTGAAGAGGTTAAGGATAAAATGACTGAAGAACAATACCTGGATGCGCGTGAGGTGCTGGACATGATCAAGGGCAATGTCCAAAAAATTTATCAGCACGGCAAACGCGCTGAGAGCATTGTAAAGGGTATGCTGCAGCACTCCAGGGGGAAAACAGAGGAGTATGAGCTGACCGATATCAACAACCTGGTGACAGAATATGTAAACCTTGCTTACCACGGGATGCGTGCCAAAAACAAAGACTTTAATACGGCCATCAATACGCAGCTCGATCCAGTGGTTGGGGAGGCGAGCATCATCCCGCAAGACCTCAGCAGGGTGGTGCTGAACATCGTCAACAATGCCTGCTACGCTTTGGATGAGAAGATCAGGAAAAAGCTCCCGGGCTTCAAACCTGAGGTGCTTGTGAGCACCCGGCGGATTGATGATAAGATTGAGATCAGAGTTAAAGACAATGGCACCGGCATCCCACAACACGTTATCGAAAAGATATTCAACCCCTTCTTTACAACCAAACCGACCGGAAAAGGGACCGGCCTTGGGCTCTCAATGAGTTATGATATCGTTACCAAAATGCACCAGGGCAAACTGGAAGTGGAGTCAAATGATGGTGAATACACTGAGTTTATTATAACCATCCCTGAAAAGCAAAGCTCATGAGAAACGTACTGATGATAAAGGCAGGCTTGCTGACAACCCTATCCTGTATTGTCATCTTCCACCTGTCGGCCGAAGCGCAAACCACCTTCCGGCTGAACCATTACAACACTATTTACGATGGTACACACATGCCGATCGTTACCTTATCGACCACACATGCCTTTAATGAAAAAGTTGGCTTTGCCACTTATTTTTATGTAAATGGTACCAAGGGAAGCAGTTGGGGAGAAGGGCTTGCCGGTATCTCCTGGCGACCCGTTGAGGGGCTCACGCTCATGTTTCTGGGTGGCATCCAAACCAATGAAGATGTGTTATACCGGTTTTCTCCCATTTTCTTTTACCGGAAAAATAATTTTTCTGCCTTCGGTGCTTTTGAATACGGCGGGGAGCGGCACCGCTGGGACATTATGTGGTTTTATCATGTACAAGCTTTTAAGTTCGGTGCCGAGCTGATCAGGTTTTATGAAATGTATGCAGCAGGTCCAAGGGTTGAGCTTACCTTCTTAAAGAAACAACCGCTGACGGTTTTTTACAGTGGCTTATGGGACTGGGATGCAGAGAAGTATGCTTCCATGTTCGGCATTTACACCACCTTCGGCGGGAATTGACCTGTCGGGTTAAGCCTTATCCGGCGAATTCCCTGAAGCGGGAATCATTACAAGCGGTATTTGTCAGCGGTCACCTTCCCGGTACCAACCGGCGTATTTGATATAGTTTTTGGATATCCGTGTAAGAAGGTTGTGGGAGAGTTCCTCGTTGATGTCTTTGATCTTCTTTGCAGGGATGCCTGCATAAACACTGCCGGGCTCAACAATGGTGTTTTCCAGAACAATGGCACCGGCTGCGATAATGGAGTTTTTGCCTATGACCGCATTGTCCATAACCACTGCGTTCATCCCGATGAGTACATTGTCATGGATGGTGCAACCGTGCACAATGGCCTTGTGGGCAATGGATACATTGTTGCCGATATTCGTAGGGGCTGTTTCGTAGGTGCAGTGTATAATGGCACCGTCCTGGATGTTCACATTGTTGCCAATACGGATGTAATGCACATCGCCGCGAACTACCGCCTGAAACCAAACACTGCAATTGTCGCCCATCACCACATCACCTATGATGGTCGCATTATCGGCCAGGTAACAGTTGTCGCCAAATGTTGGGTGAATGCCTCGAATCGGTTTAACAAGTGCCATTTTAGTTCGGAGTTGATTAGTTCGGGGTTAATTAGTTCGGAGTTGATCAGTTTGGGGTTACAGTTCCAGTATTGTCAGACCGGGGTCTTTGCCTTGCAGCAGCATCCGCGTGGGGTTCTCGATCATTTCTTTTACTTTCACCAGGAAACTGACAGACTCCTTGCCGTCGATGATGCGGTGGTCGTAAGACAGTGCCAGGTACATCATCGGCCGGATTTCTACTTTGCCATTGACGGCCACCGGTCGTTCGATGATGTTATGCATTCCCAGGATGGCGCTTTGTGGCGGGTTGATGATGGGTGTTGAGAGCATCGAGCCAAACACACCGCCATTGGTGATGGAGATGGTGCCTCCGGTCAGTTCATCGATTGTGATTTTGTTGTTTCGGGCTTTTTCGGCAAGTGTGTTGATGCTTGCTTCCAGCCGTGGTATCGACTGGCTTTCTGCGTTGCGGATCACGGGAACCATGAGCCCTTTAGGGGTGCTTACGGCAATGCCCACATCGGCAAAGCCCGGAGTCACAATGTGATTGTCATCGATATAGCCATTCACAGCAGGGAAAAAGGGGATACTCTCTGTAACGGCTTTTACAAAGAATGACATGAACCCCAGCTTATAGCCGTATTTTTCAATAAATGCCTGCTGGTGCTTTTTGCGCAACGCGATGATCGCAGACATATCCACTTCGTTGAAAGTGGTAAGCATGGCGGTTTGGTTCTTGACTGCAACCAGTCTTTCAGCTACTTTTTTGCGCAGCGTCGACATCTTTTGGCGGGTTTCGTTGCGGGAGACTCCCCATCCAGGTATCATTGCAGTGTTGGATGCTTGTTTTTCTGCCGCCCCTTGTCCGCTGCCGGCTACAGAGGCGCTAATGGCCGTCAGGATGTCGCGCTTGGTAATCCTTTTGCTGTCGGGATGGATATGGTCCCAGTTGGTCGTTAAGCCTTTCTCCTCCAGCAATTTCTTTGCCTGTGGCGAAAAGGTGATGCCGGTGGCTTCTGCTGTTTTGTCTTTACCTGCGGATAAAGGTTTAGCTGAATGCTCATCATTGGCTTTTTTTGATGCATCAGGATGTTGTTCCGCTGCCGTTGGCTCTTGAGTATCTTCGTTGCGTTCAGCTTCGCGGCCTTCGGGCAATGCTTCGGAAGGCTTCTTTTCTGATGAAGCTGTTTCTGGCCTGTCCGCGTCGGTTTCTATGGTGCCAATGATCTTGCCCGGCTCCACTGTGGTGCCTGCTTCAACACTTATCCTGATCTTGCCGGAGGCCTCGGCATTGATGGTAAGAGTGGCTTTGTCGGAATCTATTTCCGCGATCTCTGCGTCTTTTTCAACCCAGGTGCCATCTTCAACCAGCCAGCTGGCCAGCTCAACCTGCGTGATAGATTCTCCTGCCTCGGGTACCCTGATGTCTATGGTCATTGCTTTAGGATTTTATTGCTGGAATTATTTTATATCTCTGCCATATGGCTGATGCAGAGCTGCTTGCATTCGTGGCATACATTTACACAATTGCATTCTTCAAATGCTTTTTCAACAATCTTTTGCTGTTGCACCTGATGGAATTTGCTTGAGCCGCTTGCCGGGCTACCACTTGGCGGCCGTGTGATCACACTCATGTTGAAGCCTTTAAGGTTTAATAAAATATGCTTCCATGCGCCCATGTTCTGTGGTTCTTCCTGCACCCATAGCCAGCGCCCTGCATTTGCATATTTGGCTTTGATGGCTGCCAGCTCCTGCACAGGTAGTGGATATAACTGTTCAAGCCGTATGATGGCTGTGTTTGTAAACTTCTTAATTTTCTTTTCTTCCCGGAGGTCATAATAAACTTTTCCGGTGCACAGGATGACCCGTTCGATGGCTTCGCTCTGTGCTTCCTGGTCGTCAATGACGGCTTGAAAACTCTTTTCGGCCAGATCCTGAAGGGTGGACACGCATTCGGGGTGGCGCAGCAGGCTTTTGGGAGTAAAAATTATCAATGGCTTGCGGAAGGGTCGTTTCATTTGCCGCCGCAACAGGTGAAAAAGGTTGGCAGGGGTGGTGCAATTGGCCACCTGTATGTTGTTCTCAGCGCAAAGCGAGAGGAATCTCTCCATCCTGGCACTGGAGTGCTCGGGGCCTTGACCTTCGTAACCGTGTGGCAAATACATAACCAGACCGTTTATCACTTTCCACTTTTCCTCGGCACTGGCAATAAACTGGTCAATAATTATTTGCGCACCGTTCATGAAATCGCCAAATTGTGCTTCCCAGATGACGAGACTATGCGGACTTGCCATGGCATAGCCGTAATCAAAGCCCAGTACGCCGTATTCTGAAAGTGGAGAGTTGTATATCTCAAAGCGGGCTTGCTGCTGACTTACGTGATCCAGCGGGATATATTCTCCTTCAGAATCTTCAATCTTCAGAACAGCGTGGCGGTGGCTGAATGTCCCCCTTTCTACGTCCTGACCGGATATCCTTACAGGGAAGCCTTCGTGGAGGAGGGTGGCATAGGCGAGGGTTTCACCCATTGCCCAGTCTATCTGTCCGGTTTCTGCGATCATTTTTGCCCTCTCTCGCATCATCCTGGCGGTTTTTCTGAAAAAGGCAGTGTCTTCAGGCAAATTCGTGATGTTTGTGCCCAGCGTTTTTAGAGTTTTGAGGTCCACGCCGGTAGCCGTATCTTTAAAGAGATCTTCAACATCAGCTTTTTTGAGACCCTCCCAGGTTTTCTCCAGGAAGGGATCAATGTCACCTTTCTCGATCTTCCTCGCTATCTCGAGTTCTTTTTCCAGTATCTGGTTGAAGCTTTCTTTGATGGCATTGACTTCATCCCCGGTGATTGACTGTTGTTGCAGAAGCTTTTCAATGTAGATGCTTGCGGGGTCAGGATGTTTTTCAATGGTCTTGTAAAGGATGGGTTGGGTAAATCTGGGTTCATCGCTTTCGTTGTGGCCGTATTTGCGATAAGAAAGCAGGTCAATAAACACGTCGCGGCCGAAGCGTTGCCTGAATTCCATTGCCAGTTCAATGGTGTACACCACGGCTTCCACGTCATCGCCATTGACGTGAAAAATGGGCGCTTGTATGGTTTTTGCTACATCGGTGCAATAGGTGCTTGAGCGGCCATCGAGGTAGTTGGTTGTAAAACCGAGCTGGTTGTTGATAACGAGGTGGATGGTGCCACCGGTCGTGTAGCCGGGCAGTTGCGACATCTGCAGTACCTCATAAACGACACCCTGTGCGGCGATGGATGCATCGCCGTGGATCAGGATCGGGGCTACCTTTTTGTTGTCACCATCATATCTGAGGTCGATCTTTGAACGTGAGATGCCTTCCACTACAGGAGTTACTGCTTCGAGGTGACTGGGGTTTGGAGCAATGCTCAGCTTGATGCTGTTGCCGTTTCGGGTGGTGTCAAGCGTGCATCCCAGGTGGTATTTTACATCACCCAGCAGGGTTTCTTCTGCATATTCCTTGCCTTCAAACTCGCTGAAAATTTTCCGGTAAGGCTTGTTGAGGATATTTCCCAGGACGTTGAGTCTGCCACGATGTGCCATGCCGATCACATATTCAATGATACCTGTTTCAGCGCCTTTCTCAATAACGGCATCGAGGGCAGGTATCAGTGTTTCGCAACCTTCCAGCGAGAAGCGCTTCTGCCCCGGGAAGCGCTTTCTTACAAAGTGCTCAAAGCCAACAGCTTTTATAAGCTTCTCCAGAATTTGCTTCTTTTTTGAGTTATCGAATGCCGGGGTGTTCTTTACACTTTCCATTCTATGCTTCAGCCATTCGACGATTTCCGGTGAACGGATGTACATAAACTCGGCACCAATGCTTTGGCAGTAGGTTTGCTGAAGGTGTTCGATAATCTTTTTGAGGCTGGTTTTCCCTATGCCCAATTCATTTCCTGCCTGGTAGCTGGTGTCATACACAGCATCGCTGAGTCCGAAATTCTGAGGGTCGAGCGTGGGCGTGTATGTCCGTCGCGAACGCACCGGGTTTGTTTTTGTAAACAGATGTCCCCGCTCCCTGTATGCATGAATCAGATCTATGACGTTAAATTCATTGCGAAAGCGAATAACCTCTTCTTCCGTTGGAGCATCGGATTCCGGATAGCGTGTCCGGGCAAACTCAAAGCCTTCGAAAAACCTTCGCCAGCCAGGCTCAAGCCTCGAAGGGTCATCCAGGTATTCACGGTAAAGCTTTTCCAAACTGCCAATGTCTAAATTGCCTAAATATGATAGCTGATCCATGCGATATAGTTTTCAGAATCTGTATAAGAAACAAAAATAGCAAAAAAAAGTTCTGTATAAGGCAGTGCGGGAAGTCTGCCGGGATAAAGGTATAAAAATCAAAGAAACGGTAGGATTTATTTGTATGTTTAAATAATCCTGTATATTTGAATCGAAATTAAAAACGGATCACCATCATATGACCAAACAAAAAAAACCAGTTAAAACTTCGGTTCTGGAGGATGCCTGGAAGTTGTTTAATAAGAACAAATTTGACGATGCCTTGTCTGTGTTTGATGCTTTGCTTCAAAAGGGTGAAGATTTGCAGGCGAAATACGGTAAGGCTTGTACTTTGTTCCGCATAATGGATTACGAAGGAGCCCTTGCAGAGCTTTCAGAGTTGATTGTTGCTGAACCGGAGAATGTTTCCTATCATCACACCCGCGCCTTGATTTATGGTGCAGATGAGCAATATGACCTGGCATTGGAGGATTTGGAGAAGCTCACTGAGCTGCATCCGGATAATGGAGAGCTTTGGTGTGATCTGGGCGGTTTGTACCTGGTTTTGGAGCAGTATGTAAAAGCACGTGATTGCTTTGAACGTTCGGCCGACATTGACAAGAGCTGTCCCTGCGCCTGGTTTGGCAAAGGTTCTGTAGCCTTGTACCTGAAAGAATATTATAAGGCACTCGAATACCTGAACATTGCCATTAAGCTTGATGCAAAGCATCGGCTTGCATATATGGCGAGGGCTGAAACCTTGTTTTGCTCCAGCCGGAAGAAGGATGCACTTAAAGATTTAAAAAAAGTTCTTTCGACAGACAAAGGTTTTTTTGAGGATTTTAAGGGTTTTCTGGATGATTCATCCACTGATGATAATGAAGGCAGCAAGGAAAAAATGCAACGCGAGGATCTGGATGATGAGGATGCAATGGAGGTCTATTAGCATCCACCGGCCACCGCCGGGTTATCTTCTACTTCAGGGATGCCCGGTATTGATGGAGCATCGTGTGATGGCCTGACAGCCCGAACATCCATAAACCTGCGGTAATCAAAACCAGCCTTGTCTTCACTGTAAAAAGCCCGGGTGGGGTTAAAGCCATCAAGGACATATTGGCGGATGCTGCTAAAATCTCCGGGGATTATCCGAACGTTTTCGATGCCCTGGCCGACCAGGAATAACTGAGCAGCAGCGGTGATGTGTTCAGCCTCTGAATACAGCAACACCGGGGATTTGTTGCTCAATCTCTTATGATGCTTTCGGTCAAGCAACTCAGAAAAAGGGATATGAACGGCGCCGGGTATGTGACCTTGCAGATAGTCGTCTGCGTCCCTCAAATCAACCAATAAATAATCCTGACCTTCTCCGCTTGTAAGAAGGGTGTTGAGTTCTGCGTAATCAAAATGCTCTGAGGCTGCTGTTTTTTTGGCCGCGCTTGCATTGCTAATTTCATAACCACTACAGGTAATGACGCAGAAAGCCACTGCGGCCATAATCACGGCAAAGAACAGTATTGAGCTGTGGTTTAATTGTTGGTTCTTCATGTGTTTATAATTTCGTAACTATTTGTTATTTAGATTTTTGTGGTTGCGTTTAAGCTGCCTCAGGGCGTTCCGTTTCCACCGCGAACCCTTCCAGCTCCTATTCAATCGCCAATCGCCAATCGCCAATTAGCATCCTCCGATCACCGGTATCACCTCTGATTCTTCAGGGGCTGTGATCATGGGCCTGTCTGATTCATCTTTGGCAGTGCCACCTTCCAGGAAAAAGATCCGTGCATCCCGTAAAAACCTTGCTGTTGAACGTTCCTGTAAATTATAGCTGTCAATCTTTTCATCGTCATAGTCGACAAACAATTCTTCAAACATTTTATTCAGGCCGCCATCCATTACAAAGATATTTTCAAAACCTGCTCTTTTTGCTGTCAGGTAAGCCTGCATCGCAGCGGTACTTCCATTACTAAAAAACACCTTTGGGCGATGGTCTTTTTCAAACAGCGGTTTCCAGCCTCTTATAAGAACATTCTCCATTGGTATATGAATGGCACCGGGCAGCGTGAAATGCGTATACTCCTGATCGGTGCGGGCATCGATCAGCACGAGCTTGTCGTTTTGGTTTTTTATTTGATGGATTACCCTGTGTGTGCTTACAAGATGTGATCCGCTTACAATCTGTTCAAGAAGGGCTTCCGGTGCCACCTCGTTTATCCTGCTTTTTCTTTCGGCTGGCAGGAAAAGAAATACAAAAGCGGCCGTTACCAGTAAAAAGGCCGGCAGGCGGTAAGATGGCCGCTGGCCGATTGCTTCAGTGTTGACATTGTTGACCCTGTCTTCAATTTTTTGTGTGATGGCAAACGCCAGAAGCGCTACGGAGATCATGATGAGGGCAAACCAGGCTTTTGACAGTCCGAGAGAATCATAGATAAAAATGTTTCCCAGGAAGCTACCGGTGTAGATTGGCTCAAATGCATCATAAAAATGACCAAAAATAAAGATGCCAATGAGGGAACCGATGATGAACACCATGGCATCCACTTTGCCGACCACGGCACCTACGAAACTGGTGCCCGGGCAGTAGCCGCCCATGATAAAGCCAAAACCCATGATGGCACCTCCAACGATGGCGGAGTACAGAAAGGTTGGGTTGACATATACCAGAGAAAGATCGATCCAGCCGATGTATCCAAAGAACATGAGTCCGGTCATAGCGGTTATGCCGGCGGTGAAGAAAACCCGCAGTACGACGAAGTCGTATCCGTAAAATACGCCTGCCAGCTTCTTTGATGAAGAAAAGCCGGCCTGTTCGAGCACATAGCCGAATCCGATGCCCAGGATCAGGGCAAAGAAAAAGTTCAGCTCAGGGTTGATGATGCCTTGTGGGATTAGAGGTGCCATATTGTTTCTCTGTTATGATTTTCAATATTTTTTTTGCTATGCAATGATTGAGGGGATCATATCCACAGCTTTCTAAAAAAGTAAGCAATGATATAACCTGTGCCGAATATCGCCATCATGGTTAGTATTCCCCCGGTTGACATTACGGCCATGCCGCTGAGGGCCGCGCCGCTGGTGCAGCCTCTTCCAAACTGTGCTCCCAGGCCGAAGAGCAACCCGCCGGCCAGCGCAAATGCCAGCCTTGTTCCTGCACCTATCTTTGGTCCACGTTCAATTTTAAAGCCCAGCCGATTGGCCATCGCTCCGCTGTAAAAAGCACCAATGATCACCCCCATCAGCAGGAAGACCAGCCACGACATCATGGGGTGGCTGCCGGTGAAAAACTCAGCATAAAATGTCGATTGCTCAGCATAGTCAGGAGCAGCATTCGCCACCGCTGTTATTACAATATTTTTGGCTGCGCCGCTGGCACCAAGGCCACGCCCGGTCAGAAAGAAGGCCGCAAGCAACACCATGCCCAGTAAAAATCCGGCAAGGTATGGATTCATGTAGTTTTTTGGTGTGTTTTCCATGTCTTTATATTTTGGGTTGACAGGTCAAGCCCTGTCATTACTTCATCACATCATCACATCATCACGGCATCACATCAATCAGCAACCTCCAATGACGGGGATGCCTTCCTCCTGCACAGCATTCACAGGTGGGGGTGCAATCCGGTCTGTGCCAACAAGTGGGAGATGACGAATGTGTTCTTCTGTGAAGAAACGTGTATCTGATTGTGTTGTTTTTATCGTGGTGTGTATGTATGAATTAGCTCCATAAGGCAAATTGTAGGCATCATAGCCAAGCAATCTCAGAAACGCAGCAACATATGCGCTGTGATGCCCTGAATAACAACTTATAACGATAGGCTGGTCTGCGGGTAACGTATGCAGGTATTCCTTGCTGTGTAATGATGACTTGGGTGTGTACTGAATGGCGCCCGGCAAATGGCCGGTGTTGTAAAAGGCTTCCGGCCAGTACTTTACATTGTATAGCGCATTTGCCCTTCTCGTGACCTCTTCCAAAGTTACATTCAGGGAGTTGAGGTCGGTATTCAAAATGTCTATTGCTCTCGCTCTGAGAATATTATACCCATCAGTAAAGCCTGTGGCGATGGCAGGCAACTCCCCGGCAGGATTTTTTGGGTTGGATTGGGTTTCCAGTTTCCCTTCCAGGTGGTCACTTATGGCTGCAAGCCAGTAATTGTCAGCTATTTCCTTATCCCAGCTGCTTAACCCGAAACGCATTGTGTAAACATTTTCGTGTCCAAGAAAAATCAAAACAGCATTTACAAGTCCGCTCAGCATGGCGTCGTTGCATGCCAATACAATATAGTCAAAGGCGGTGGGGTCAATGCGCCGTTCAAAATGATGAAGGATGTTTTCAGGGGTCACGTTTACGCTGTGCAGGATATGACCGGCGGCATATTCCTCTTCCGTGCGGAGGTCAATGACATGAATGTTGGATGCGACAAGCATATTGTAAACATCCTGGGCGCCGATGAGAGCGGGTATGACCGGACCGTTAAGAAAGTTTCCATTGCTTTCAAGATAATCAATTAACAGTTCAGTTTCCATTACAGAGGGTTCAGTGACCTCTTCTTTGGTTGTTTTCCCGCAGCCGGCAATAACTGCTGCTGCAATTATGAACAGGCTGATCTTTCGTAACATAATATATGTTGTGTTCATGGTTGTTTGATTATTTGAAGCTTACGATTTTCCAGAGTCGTCTTGTTTATGCTCTTCCGTTTCATCTTCCAGTTCTTCCCACCCGGTGATCATGGCATTCAGGTTGGATGTAATGGTGTGGCCGGTGGTGATCAGGTAGATATGCACCAGCACGAAAGCAAGTAAGATGTATGCGCCAAGCGTGTGGATGTATGCAATCGGCGCGAGGTTTTCAATACCCAGTGATTCGATGCGCCCGTGCAAGGGGTAGCGGTAAAACATATACAGCAGTCCCGACAGCACCATTACGGGAATAAACAAAACCTTCAATCCCAGGTACACCAATCGCTGCATAGGATTTAACTTGCTGATGGTGCTTTTTCGTGTTGGATGAGGTGCATTTCTGAAGATTCCCGTGATGTAATACTCTATTTGTGCCTTCAGGTTTTTTGTGGTTGGCAGGTATTGCCGCCATTCACCGGTAGTGAAGTGCCAGAAAATAGTAAAAATGATGAGTACGATGAGCACCCAGGCGGCGTTATTGTGGAGATATACAGCGTTTTCAAAACCAAAGAAACTGTATGATCCATGTATCTCAAAACCGGTGAGGGCCAGGAAAAAGATAAGGAAGGCCTGCGTCCAGTGCCAGAATCTTTCGTAGCGAGAGTATAGATAAACTTTCATAATGCATGTTTTAGTTGTGGGGAGAGTTGTTGGACACCCTTATCAGTGAGTTGCTGTTTTGGAATTTTTCCTGTGGACAATGTACCTGATGGACGCATGTATTACAATACCTATGAATGAGAATAGCAGCATCAGGACGCCAAAGTAGTCAATGGCTGCATAGGTTGTTTGTGCAGGGATATAAACCCCTTCAATGCTTTGGAGCCTGCCGCCTGAGCGGGTGTGGCAGTCCTCACACGATAGCGCCTGTTCTGCGGGCGACACCATATGGTTGACCATCAGAAACATTTTTGAGTCAATGAAATCATACTGGCCGGAGAAGGGCATACCTACATAGTCCATCCCTCTCTGGACTGCTGCATCCCAATCAAGGTCGACCCATAAAGCGCCGGCGCCGGGTTGTGCGTCCCATAGCTTGGCCTGGATAATGGTCCTGTGCACAGGATCGAAAGGCTGTCGGCCTGTGTGTATCTTTACAGGATAAATGCGGGAGTCCGGATCACGTGCATCCCCAAACAGGGTGTTGATGTAAATCACGGTATCATTTTCAGGAATTATATCCGAAATCAGATGGTGGTCGGCAGTGCCGTTAAACCAGAGGTAGTCTGGCACGGCGTTTTGCCGCCAGTGAAAATCCCCTTTAATTGAAGTGTAAAGCAAGTTTCCCAGCGTATCACGTATTTCGTAAGGCTCTCCATCTTGCCTGTCGGCCGCGGTTGACCAGTCCCAGTGCATCTTGGTCGGATTTACTTTTGCATACACCGGGATGTGGCAGGTCTGGCAAGCCACCTTCACGGTGTGTTCATTGAGTTTATGGTTGACGTGCGGAAAAGAAGTATGGCAGCTTTCGCAGGTGGCGCGCTGTGTGTTCTCGCTTGAAACGCCATAGTAACGGCCCAGCATTTGATGATTGGTGGTTTGGTGGCAATCGACGCATTCGAGGTGGGTGTTCTCAACCGACATATGCACATCCACATCCCAGGAGGCAGTGAGCAAAGCACTTTCCAGGTCTCCGTGCTTTACGTTGTTTCCGCCACCACCGTAGAAATGGCAGTAACCACAGTTGTCTTTGCGCGGAAGGCCGACCTGTTGTGCGATTTTCCCAAGGTCAAGTCCGGGTATGGGGTAACCCGCACCACCGCGGGCCTTGTCATACAGGCCGCTGTTGTCGTGGCATATCAGACAGTCGATGTTGTTGGGATTGCTGTGGTCAAAGCTGTCGTCGGACCAGCCATAGCCTATATGGCAACGGTTGCAGGTTGCTTCATTCGACAATATGCCGGTGCAGAAGTTGTTGATCAGGTTGCGCTTGCCAAGGTAGGTAACGCCGCGGCCTTCAATATAGGCTTCGCGCTCCCAGTTCCAGTGTGCATTGGCCAACACTTCATCACCACGCTCGGTGTGGCACGACAGGCAGGTGGCTGTGAGCTCGTGCGGGTTGTCAAACTCGCGCTGCAGCTCAGCATGTTTGCTGTGATCAACGGAAGGGATGTGCGGAATGCTGTACTCTTCGCGCAAATCCTCCAAAACAAGGTTGTCTCTGCCGGCATCACGCAGTACGATGGTGATAATCAGCAGCGGCAGCATTACGGTTAATAAAAATGTAGCGATGTTTTTCATGGCAACCCGGGTGTTGGTTAGAAACAGAATACTTCGTATGCAAATATATAAATGTTATTCAAGAAATAAAAAATTGTTTATGTAACTATATTTGGTTACTTTTGTAT
>SLDN01000215.1 GCA_007125275.1 Bacteroidales bacterium
ATCCTGATCCTGTCAAAAAATGGGCAGCTCACCGACATTGCCCAGGCCAGCGATCAGCTCAATATCAACATGCTAACACACCCTGTGGAGAAACATTTTTTGTGCTACCCCAAAGCCGTGGATACCCGGTAACAATACGAACCTACACATCGTTTATATTTTTATTATGATTGTATTTGGCCATAAAACCAATTATTGGTAACTTGCGGCGCAATTAAACCAAGCAAAAATTGGATGGAATATTCAGCAAGAGAGATTGCCGATTTCCTGCAAGGAAAGATTGAAGGGGATCCGGATGTAATAGTGTCACAAATAGCAAAGATTGAAGAGGCATCCGCAGGCACAATGACTTTTCTGGCCAATCCGGCCTACACGCCTTATATATATAAGACCAATGCTTCAATTGTATTGGTGCGTAACGATTTCGTTCCGGAGCAAGCATTAATGGCCACGCTCATTCGGGTTGAAGACCCATATGGCGCACTTGCCCGATTACTGGAATTGTATCAGAAGAGCTTGCCTCAGAAAACAGGAATATCAGAACTGGCGTTTATATCTCCATCGGCGGAGGTGCCGGAAGACAATTATATCGGGGCTTTTGCTTTCATTGGTGACAACGTGAAGCTGGGGAAAAACGTAAGAGTTTATCCCCACTGTTTTATTGATGACCATGTCAGCATTGCCAACAATACCACCTTGTACAGCGGTGTCAGAATATATAACAACTGCCGCATAGGAGCCAACTGTACCATACATGCAAATGCGGTAATCGGTGCCGACGGTTTTGGGTTTGCCCCGCAAACGGACAACAATTACAAAAAGGTGGCACAGATTGGAAACGTTGTCATCGAGGATATGGTTGAAATAGGTGCCGGCACCACCATCGACAGGGCTACACTCGGTTCTACCATCATCAAAAAAGGCGTTAAGCTTGACAATCTGATCCAGATCGGACACAATGTAGTGGTAGGTGAAAACACAGTGATGGCTGCCCTGGCCGGTGTTGCCGGATCAACAAAAATCGGCAAAAACTGCATGATTGGTGGTCAGGTCGGCATCAGCGGCCACCTGAACATTGGCGATAACGTAAAGATGGCAGCCCAGGCGGGCGTATCATCACATATCAAAGACGGACAGATCATCATGGGCTCACCGGCGATGGAAGCATCCAAATACAGAAAAGCGTTCATCCATTTCAGGAATTTTGAAACACTAGTGAAACGGATTGATGAACTAGAAAAAGAGCTCAAAAAATTGAAATAAATTGAAGGCCCTGGTATCGGGCTCCATATAGCATATTTTTTAATTATGAACGAAAAACAAAAAACCATAAAAAGCCCGGTTACCATTTCGGGAGTTGGGCTGCATACAGGTCAGAAGGTCACCCTCACAATTAAACCGGCATCGGCAGGCAGTGGCATACGCTTTTTACGTACCGACATTGGCGAAGGTGCATTTCTGGATGCCAATGCGGGCCTTGTCACTGACACGTCCCGTGGTACAACACTTGAAAGTGATGGCATCCGGGTTGCCACCGTTGAACACGTGCTGGCCGCCATCACAGGCATGGGCATTGACAATGCCATCATTGAGGTTGACTGCCCCGAAACACCCATCCTTGACGGCAGCAGCAGACTTTACACCGAGGCGATCAGCAAGGCCGGTACCGTTGAGCAGGAAGCATTCAAAGACTATTTTGAGATCAGGGAGCCCATCCGGCTCTACCACGAAGAAAAAGACTGCGAAATCATTGCCGTACCCAGCGATCATTACCGCATCACATGCCTCATTGACTATCAGTCAAAGGTGCTGGGACATCAGCACGCCAGCCTGGACCACATCAATAAATTCCGGGAGGAAATCAGCGGCTGCCGCACCTTCGTTTTTCTTCACGAGTTGGAGTTCCTGCTCGCCCAGAACCTAATCAAAGGCGGTGATCTGAGCAATGCCATCGTCTTTGTTGACAAACCGGTCAACCAGCAAGAGCTCGACCGCCTGGCGCACGTATTGAACAAACCCAGTGTGTCTGTGCGCCGGGAGGGAATACTAAACAACCTGGAGCTCAACTTTCCGAATGAACCGGCCAGACACAAGCTGCTGGACATCGTTGGTGACCTGACGCTGGCCGGCAAGCCCATTAAAGGCCATATCATCGCCAGGAAACCAGGACATGCATCCAATGTGCTATTCGCCAAATTGCTCAAAAAGCACATAAAAGCACGCATCGAAGAAGAACAGATACCCGTTTATGACCCCAACAAGGCGGTGGTATACGACATCAACGACATCAAAAGGATGCTCCCGCACCGCCCACCGTTTTTGCTGGTCGACAAGATCATCGAGATTACCGACGCCTCGGTGACCGCAATCAAAAACGTCACCATGAACGAAGCATTCTTTGTCGGACACTTCCCGAATGAGCCCGTTATGCCCGGCGTGCTTCAGATCGAAGCCATGGCACAAGCAGGAGGCATTTTGGTCCTTTCATCAGTTGAAGACCCGGAGAACTACAATACATATTTTCTGAAGATCGACAATGTACGCTTCAAACAAAAAGTAGTGCCCGGTGATACGCTCGTATTTAAAATGAGCCTGCTGGCGCCGTTAAGAAGAGGGATCTGCCATATGCGTGGTGTTGCATACGTGGGCAGCAAAGTAGTAATGGAGGCCGAAATGATGGCCCAAATCGCAAAAAAATAAAACAATATACTGATGAATCAACCTTTAGCATACGTACATCCACAAGCAAAAATTGCCGAAAACGTTGTCATTGAGCCATTTGCCACCATTCATAAAAATGTTGTCGTTGGCGAAGGTACCTGGATAGGCTCCAATGTAACCATCATGGAGGGCGCAAGAATAGGTAAAAATTGCCGCATCTTCCCGGGCGCAGTAATAAGCGCAATACCGCAAGACTTAAAATTTGACGGCGAAGAAACCACCGTAGAGATTGGCAACAATACAACAATACGAGAATTCGTTACCATAAACCGGGGCACAAAGGCCAGCAATAAAACCGTTATCGGAGACAACTGCCTCCTGATGGCCTACGTCCACGTTGCACACGATTGCTATATCGGCAACTATTGCATACTTGCCAATGCAGCCAACCTCGCCGGACATATTGTCATTGACGATTTCGCCATACTGGGTGGACTCTCAGCAGTGCACCAGTTCGTGAATATCGGGGCACATGTAATGATATCCGGGGGATCGCTCGTAAGAAAAGACGTACCTCCATATACAAAAGCGGCTCGCGACCCCCTGTCTTTTGTCGGAATAAACTCCATCGGCCTCAGAAGAAGAGGCTTCAGCAGCGAAACCATCAATGAGATACAGGACATATATCGCATCATCTACCTCAAAAATCTCAATGTGAGCCATGCAGTAACCTATATTGAAACCGAAATGCCCGCCACCCCCGAAAGAGATGAGATCATCAGCTTTATCAACAAGTCAAGCAGGGGCATCATGAAAGGCTATTCTTATAAAGAAAAATAATCAACAATGCCTTGTATTTTACGTCTGTGAACTGCTGCAGGCAACCCAAAAATCCTTGTAAACGCTAAACCTGCATGATACAGGTATCTATTAATGAGTGCGGGAAAAAGTTCCGGCAAAAGTGGGTGTTCAAAAGATTGAATTACACATTTGAACCCGGTCAAAAGTACGCCATTACAGGAAAAAATGGCAGCGGAAAATCTACACTACTGAAGATGATCGCAGCATATATCACACCATCAGCCGGAAACGTAAAATGGGAACTCAACAGCGATGCAGTAGCACCTGAAAATGTTTTCCGGCACCTGGCAATGGCAGCACCATATATTGAGTCAATAG
>SLDN01000049.1 GCA_007125275.1 Bacteroidales bacterium
ACACCGGAAGGCTTGCTTAACAATTTTGTTGCAGATCTGTGTTTTGAGATTGGCCGGGGCCTTTACCGGCCGGATGACGGGCATCAGATCGATTTTGCCCTTTTTAATTATGGCGGTTTACGTGCAAGCATCAGGCAGGGTCCGGTTACCAGGGCCAATGTATTTGAGTCGATGCCATTCGAAAATGAAATGGTTGTGCTGACCCTGACACCGGAAAAAGCACTTGAGCTCTTTGACTACCTTGCTGAAGCCTCCGTCGGGATGCCTGTTTCCGGGTTGAGGATAAGCATTGAAAACAATGCAGTAACAGATGTACGCATTGGAGGTGAAGTATTTAATCCCAACAGAAATTATAAAGTACTATCTTCCGATTATCTTGCAGGTGGAGGAGATAACATGACATTTTTTCTTGAACCCGTGAACACTGAAATATTGGGAATGAGAATTCGCGATGCCATTATTTTACATCTTCAGCGTGAACATGAAGCAGGAAAAGAAATAGAAAGTTCACTTGACGGACGTATAAGCCATTAATTATGCCATTATTTACAAGACGAAATTTTTTAAGAACAGCAGGCCTTGCAGGAGCTGCAACCCTGGCAGGACTGCCAGCTTTGGCCGTAAGAAGAAGCAATGAGGATTTACTGACCATCCTGCATACCAATGACACCCACAGTCGAATTGATCCATTTCCGGACAATGATCCCAATTACCCGGGTATGGGGGGGTATGCCAGACGTGCAGCCATCATCGCCAGGCACCGTAAGCAGAACCCCAATCTATTGCTACTGGATGCAGGAGACATATTCCAGGGCACCCCTTACTATAACATGTATGGTGGCGAACCCGAGCTCAGACTTATGAGCAAAATGGGTTATGATGCTGCAGCTTTCGGAAACCACGAGTTTGACAATGGACTGGATGGGTTCAAAAAAGTGATGCATTTTGCTGATTTCCCATTCCTGGCTGCCAATTACGATTTTAGCCGCACCCTCCTTGCTGGAGACATTAAATCATTCACGATTATTGAAAAAGGAGGCAGGAAAATTGGCGTTTACGGTTTGGGTATAAACCCTGAAGGCCTGGTAAGCAAATCCTTATATGCCGAAACGAAGTACAATGACCCGATAGAGGTTGCCAGGGCGGTGGAGGAAGTATTGTATGCCCAACACCACTGCCATCTAATCATTTGCCTTTCGCACCTTGGTTTCAGATATGATGACGATGAAAGACCCAGCGATGTGAAGCTTGCGGCCAATACGAGGTTTACGGATATCATCATTGGTGGTCATACCCATAATTTGCTCGACCCACCAGTAGTAATTGGAAATCAGCACAATAAGCCAATAAGCATCGCACAGGCTGGTTTTGGTGGTGCACACCTCGGAATGATCAACGTTTCTTTTGATGATCCCCGCGGTGAAAAACTTGTCGATGCATATACAACAAAAATTTAAATTAAACAATAGCTAAAGCATTTTTTTATTCACTTTTTTTCACTAATATTTGTTGATAACTTTTTTATGAGAATAACAAAAACTTATAGCTTGTTAATCAAAAGACAAGCATTTTTTTTCAAAACATTTTTTTAACAAGGCACTGGGAATGGATAAAGGTTGCGAAAAGGTATGGACAGGATGTCTTGCTGTTATCAGGGATAATATAAGTCCGAACAGCTTTAACACGTGGTTTGCTCCAATCAAGCCTATTCGCCTGATAGATAACGTGCTAACATTGCAAGTACCCAGTCAGTTTTTTTATGAGTGGCTGGAGGAACACTATATTGATTTGTTGAAAAAAACCATCAAAAAGGAGATTGGGCAAAAAGGGAGATTGGAATACAGCATCATCATGGACAGTTCTCACCATGCGAACCACTCAAAGCCTTATACAGTTCATGCTCCAACACTCAACAAGAAAGCGTTAAAGAATCCACCAATCAGCATACCGATCGATTTGAACAGAACCAAAGATCAGGGCAAGGGGCGCAGCATTCCTAATCCCTTTATCATCCCGGGTCTCAAAAAGATCAACATCCACCCCCAGCTCATTGAATCTTATAACTTTGACAATTTTGTGCAGGGGGACTGCAACCGATTGGCAAGAAGTGCAGGTCTGGCAGTAGGCCAGAATCCCGGAAAAACCTCTTTTAATCCACTGCTTATTTACAGTGCCAACGGACTTGGCAAAACACACCTGGTACACGCCATTGGCATCGAAGTGAAGAACCTGTTTCCGGAAAAAACTGTCCTTTACGTTACTGCTGAGCAGTTCACCAACCAGTTTATCGATTCAATCAGGAATGATAATATGAACGATTTTGTTCATTTCTATCAGATGATTGATTTGTTGATTGTAGACGACATACACTGCCTGGCTGGTAAGCCAAAAACACAGGATGTATTTTTTCATCTCTTCAATCACTTGCATCAAAATGGCAAACAGATCATTATTACGAGTGATACCCCGCCAGTAGAGATGAGCGGCATTGAACCCAGGTTGCTTTCCCGCTTCAAATGGGGCCTTTCGGCCGATTTGCAAAAGCCCGATTTTGAAACCCGAATGGCCATCCTTGAAAAAAAGATCCGCAACGACGGCGTCGAAATGCCGCAGGAAGTGCTCGAGTTGATCAGCGCAAAGATCACTGCCAGTGTTCGCGAAATGGAAGGGGCATTGATATCCATCCTTGCACAGGCCTCAATGAATAAAAAAGATATCACCCCGGAACTGGCCGCCAATGTGATTGACAAATTTGTTAAGCACATTCCCAAAGAAGTTACCATTGACTACATTCAGAAAACTGTTTGCCAGTATTTCGATATCCCCATCGAAAAGCTTAAGTCGAAAAGCCGTAAGCGTGAAACTGTACAAGCCAGGCAACTGGCAATGTATTTCTCAAAACAGCATACAAAAGCCTCGCTGGCCGTCATTGGCAGTAAATGCGGCAACAAGGACCACGCCACCGTATTGCATGCCTGCAAAACCATAAAAAACCTGATTGATACTGACAAGCGTTTTAAGAAATATGTGGAAGACATTAACAAGATCATAAAGATCAAATAACAAAATATTTCACACATATATACCCGGAATGCTTCATATATTCCGGGTTTTTTATTTACTTTGAAAAAAATAAAAAGAATTATTATGAAAATATTGATGGTTTGTTTAGGTAATATATGTCGCTCGCCGCTTGCAGAAGGGATATTACAGGACAAGATCGCAAAGCGCAATCTTCCGGCCGAGGTTGATTCAGCCGGTACTGCCGCATACCATGTGGGCGAACCCCCTGACCCACGCTCGGAGGAAACAGCTTCCAAATATGGCATCGACATATCTCATCAGAGAGCCAGGAAATTTGAAGTAGTTGATTTTGATCGCTTTGATAAAATATACGCCATGGATTATAATAACTACTCTGACATCATTTACAAAGCCAGAAATGCCGGTGATAAGCAAAAAGTGCAAATGATCATGGAAACTGTGCATCCCGGTAAAGAGGTTGATGTTCCGGATCCATATTACGGTGGTGACAGTGGCTTTGAAAATGTTTACCAAATGCTTGACTCCAGCTGCGAGCTCATTGCTGACATGATTGAAGAAAAACACAGGTAACAATCGAACAGTTATAACAGTGGAACAATCATGATAAGCCAAGTACCAGGGCAATTGGACATCAGAGAGGCACAGAAGGTCATCGCCCCTTACATTCACCGGACTCCGGTGCATACCAGCACCACATTGAACACGATGGCCGGAAGCGATTTGTTTTTCAAGTGTGAGAACTTCCAGAAGGGTGGTGCCTTTAAGTATCGCGGTGCCACGAATG
>SLDN01000057.1 GCA_007125275.1 Bacteroidales bacterium
ATAATGATGCTTGAGAAATCATATATACCACTGCCGAGGCTGTTTTTGCCTTTTTGTGCCGGGATCATCTTTTTTTTGATGGTCAGCATATCTGTATGCTCTGTTGTCTTGACTTTTGGAGCCTTTTCTCTGTCAGGCATTTGGGTTATCCTCCATTTTTCTGCCATTAGCGATCATCTTGCGGGATGGTTGCACGGATGTATTATTTCCGGCTTGCTGTTTCTTGCAGGCTTTATGCTGGCACAACAACATGATCAACTGGTTCAACCAGGTCATTTCAGTCGCCACTCCGGTGAAGAAGGTTATCTTCTGGCCCGCGTAATTGAACCGGTTTCTGAGCGCGCTAACTCTTACAGGACGGTGCTAGCGGTTGAGACTTTTGGAAATGACTCCCTTGTGCGACCGGTCAAAGGCAGGCTAATGGTCTATTTCCAGAAGGACAGCCTTGCTTCGGCCATTCTTTACGGCGACATGTTGCTGCTTGAAAACCGCTACGACCTTGTTTCACCGCCACAAAACCCGTATGCGTTCGATTACCAAAGTTACTTATCACGAAAGAACATCTTTCATTCAGCCTATTTTCGTTCAGGGAGCTGGCATGTGACAGGTGAAAGGCGCGGTGTTTTCATCGTACGCTGGGCTTTGTTTTTGCGTGAGAAAGCTTTAAATATCTTTTCAGAAAACCATTTATCAGGCAGGGAGTTTGCCGTGGTATCAGCTTTGCTGCTTGGTTACAGGGAATATCTTGATGATGACCTTCGGCGAGAGTTTGCCGGTGCAGGCGCAATGCACGTGTTGTGCGTTTCAGGCCTTCACGTGGGAATCATATTTATGGTGTTGAAAAGCCTGTTTGCATTCCTGTGTCGCTTGCCTGGCGGTATGTATATGAGGACATTATGCATCTTATTGTTTATCTGGCTCTATGCGGCCATTACAGGCTTTTCGCCATCTGTACTCAGGGCATCTGTGATGTTTTCATTTGTGGCAGTCGGACATAGCTTCCGACGACCAACAAATATCTATAATACGCTGGCTGCCTCAGCCTTCGTACTGGTGTTGTCCGACCCATATATCATCACCATGATTGGTTTTCAGCTTTCCTACCTTGCGGTAATCAGTATTGTAGCATTGCAACCGCCGTTGTACAAGCTGATAAAATTCAAAAACAAGCTGCTGGACAAGGCCTGGTCTGTTATCACTGTTTCAATAGCAGCTCAATTGGCAACCGGACCACTTGCACTTTATTATTTCAATCAGTTTCCAAACTATTTCCTGATCACCAACCTTGTAGTAATACCATTGGCCGGTAGCATTATATATGCTTCCCTTCTGACACTGGCATTGTCGCCGATTCCGCTTGCTGGTGCCCTGATGGGCAAACTGCTTTCCTATATCGTGGCCTTCCTCCACCATTCGGTCCGCATTATCGAAGGTCTTCCCCATTCCACCACAACCGGAATATATCTATCCTTGCCGGAAACCCTGCTTGTTTTTACCATGCTTATCACAAGTTGTATGTTCCTGATGCATGATAAAAGACCTGCACTACTGTATACACTGAGTTTAACTGTATTGCTGATGGCGTCATTTTCTGCGAGAAGCGTAGCAAATGCCAGACAGCATCATTTTGTGGTTTACAGTGCCAACCGCGCCACTATCATCGATTTTTTTGCAGGGGAAGAGCTGCTGATGCTGGCTTGCGATGACATAATAGACAATTCCCGCAGTCAGGAGTTCACCGTTTCCGGTAAACGTTTACGACACGGGCATCAGACAGCGGCATACGAGTTGCCACTGATATCTGATGACAGTCTGACGGTCACGAAATACTGGGCGCGAAAGGGAGATTTTCTGGCATTTGCCGGTACGACCATGCTGATGGTGGGGAGCAGCGATGCCGCGTTATATTACTCGCGACTTGATGGTAGCTTTGAGACGGATTATATGCTGATTGTGCAAAATCCCCGCATCGATCTTGGGGCTTTGCTGGAAGCCGTAAGGCCGCGAAAGGTGATCATAGATGCTTCAAACAGTGCCTGGAATGCCTCCCGCTGGGAAGACGCATGCCGTGAGGCCGATGTAGAGGTTTGGAATGTCAGAACACAAGGGGCCTACGTCAGCCCGTAGGCCCAGAAAACGTCAAATTTATAAACCCCAAACTAAGCAACCAGCAACCAGCAACCAGTAACCAGTAACTATTAGCCTGCCGCAACTTTCAGGGTGTGAAAAACTCGCGGGCATAAACTCGTTCACTGGTTAGACCCACAGAATGAAGGTAACCAGCAGAGGCACCAGGATAGTCAGGATGATGCCGTGAGCCAATGCGATAATTGCAAACTCCTTACCTGATGCTGTGGTGATGATGGGCAGGGTGGTATCCATGCTGGTTGCACCTGCGGCGGCAATCGGTCCAAGCTTACTGAAGAATATTACCATCAGCGGCGCCAGCAAGAGGGTTATGATCTCACGTATTATATTTGACAGCAATGCTGTTACACCCAGGGCTTCGCTATGCAGTTCGGAAATAATGATGCTGGAGAGGCTGTAGTAACCAAAACCAGCGCCTACTGCTAATCCCTCGCGGGTGGAAACCTCCGGCAGAAGGTTCGTGATCAGCAGAACACCTGCAAAAGTGCCGAGCACAGTTGCCACCGGAAGAAGCAATAACCGGAGTCCCTGTTTTTTAATTGTCAGCAGTGACTTGCTGTCGGCACCAATGCTTATTCCTACCAGGAACATCAGTAAATAAAGCGCATATTTGCCCGCATCAGTGCCTGTTGGAATGAATCCCAGCCAGTTGGCATACCCAAGGAGAATGCCTGCAGCAAAAAATAAAAGTATTTTGAGACTTAGCAGCATTGATTCATGACTTTTTGCTAAAAAAATATTTCCATAGTAGCAATGCCAGCATGAGGCTGCCGGCAATTCCTGCAATGCTGATCAGCAAAGCGTTGAACCCAAGCGAAGGCAGACTGTTAACGATCAGTGAGTCGCGGCCGATTGACAATCCCATTAAGAACAACAGCAGGAAAATACTCCAAATGATCAGGCGTTCTGTAACACGAACGACTTGTTCTTTTCGTCTCACCAGGTATCCAAGCACCATCCCACCCATTATCAACAACAGTATTTCAATCATCTTACCCGATTTTAAAAAATAACATGGACAGTTTGACACCATTCATTTATGGCCGTCGAAAAAGATATTGAACGGCAGATCCTTTATATCCGCGCAGCAGAATTTTTTGTCTGGGGCTGGGTCGTTCACCAAAACGCATGTCGTTACGACGGTAAAGATTTTCCATCCTGATACCATATTCCTGTGAAATGGATGCCATTGAATCGCCTGCCCGGGCGATGTGATGGTCAGCACCACCTTTTCTTCGTTTGGGTTGCAGGTATATGCGCTGACCTGGCAGTATGTCATTGCCGCTCTCCAAATCGTTGTATCTGCGGATCTGCCAGGCCCGGACATCAAGCTCCCGTTCGAGCGACTGCGGGGTATCACCCTCTCTTGCAATGACATACCTGATACGATTGTAGGTGCCCTGCTGCCGACCGAATGTCCTCACGACTGGAAGATCCCCCTGGTTGTTTACCGGCCCGGAGGCGATCTTTCTCATCTGGGCTTTGCGATTGGCATTTGCAGCCACATATCTGTCGTCTAATGCTTTGTGATCCAGCTTGTAAAGACTGTGCTCGCGGATGAGCCTGATCAGCATAGCCGGATAATTAGGATTGGTGGCATAGCCGGCACGGCTCAAACCGTAGGCCCATGCTTCATAGTCAAGAACATCTAAATCAAAGAGAAAAGCATACCGA
>SLDN01000134.1 GCA_007125275.1 Bacteroidales bacterium
GTCCTGATGTTTTCCATGTCACCGTAAGCCGACACGATAACCGTTTTTAGTGCCGGATTTTGCAGTTCCCTGAGCCGGGTAAGCAATGTAAGGCCGTCCATCTCGGGCATGTTGATGTCAGAAAGTACAATGCCGATTTCAGGAAACTCGATGATCTTCTTCAGGGCCTCAACACCATTGAAAGCAAAAACAAAATCGTATGTGCCTGAACGGATCTGCTTCCTGAATTTTTGCCGGACCAATGGTTCCAGATCAATCTCATCATCTACGACAAGGATCTTAATGCTGTCTAAGTTGCTCATATTCAATAATTAGATAAGCCCCGGGCGGGGTGTCGGTAAACTCATTCATCAAAGATATTCAAAAAAATCAATTACTTTAGGTATGTCATGCTAAAAAATATGTAAATTTACCTCCAATAAAAAAAGATTGACCTTATGGCTGCTGCCGTTTTTCACGCCAATCCTTTCCCTGGAATCAGAAGTTTTGAAACAGACGAAAGCCATTTGTTTTTCGGCAGGGAGAAGCAGACCGATGAACTTGTCAACAGGCTCAAAGTCACTCGCTTCCTTGCCATTGTTGGTCCTTCAGGTTGTGGTAAGTCATCATTGATCAAGGCCGGACTGGTACCTGAGTTGTTAGCAAACAACTCAGGAAATTCTGATGAAGAAATGCCTGTGTTTATATTCAGGCCCGGCGACGATCCCATGGGAAACCTTTCCAGGGCCATAGCACGCAACGGCAACGCTCCCGCCAGCATAGCCGAATCATTGCGTGAGGGCAATACTGATTTGCTTGATGAGGTAAAGAAAAGTGGGGCGGCAGGTTGTGAGTCTTTGCTGATCATTGACCAGTTTGAAGAATTGTTCCGCTTCAAGCAGACCCGGTCATCCATGCACAGCATCAATGAAGCGCGTATTTTTATTGACCTTATCGTGCATATTGCCAGCCAGAAAGAGCTGCGCGTCAACGTGGTTTTATCGATGCGTACCGATTTTCTCGATGACTGCACTGAGTTCAGGGAGTTCAGTGACATGATCAACAAGGGATACTACCTTGTGCCGCGAATGACTGACGAAGAAAAGGCCAGGGCAATCACAGGACCGATAATCAAAGCCGGAAGCCGTATCACTGAGGAGTTAAAAGCTGTGTTGCTGAAGGATGTCAGTGATAATCCTGATCAGCTGCCCATTATGCAGCACGCATTGATGCGTACATGGGAGCACTGGCAGATCAATAAAACCGGTGAACAGCCTGTTGGCTTAGAACATTATCTGGCAATTGGCACGATGAAGGAGGCTTTGTCTGTTCACCTTGAAGAGATTTATACCGGTTTGGATGACAATCGGCGTAAGCATTTTGCTGAGAAGCTATTCAAAGCGCTGACTGACATAACAAAGGAAAGCCGTGGCACACGCCGGCCAACCCTTTTGGGTGATATTTGTACGCTTACCGGTTCGCGTGAAGAAGATATCATAGATGTCATTGATGCTTTCAGGCAGCCCGGATGTGCTTTCCTAATGCCGGCCGCTCACGTGCCACTTAACAAGGACTCGGTGATAGACATTGCGCATGAGAGTATTATGCGTGTATGGAGTCGCCTGAAGACCTGGGTTGAAGAAGAAACAGCGTCAGCACAACTCTATCTGCGGCTTTCAAAATCTGCAGAACTTTACCAGGAAGGGAAAACCGGCTTATGGGTTAATCCTGACCTTCAGCTTGCGTTGCAATGGAAGCAACATACCCAACCTACTGCGATATGGGCTGCCCGTTATGATCCGGCCTTTGAGAGGGCAATGAACTTCCTTGACTACAGCCGACAGCAACATGAGCTGGCAATATCCAGAAAAGAAAACCTGCAAAAACGGAGTTTGAAAAGAGCACGCAACTCAGCCATCTTTTTGGGCTTTGCATCGCTGATATCCATCTTATTTCTGGTTATCTCTCTCAACCTGCGATTTAAGGCTGAAGCAAGCCAAAAGGAAGCCCTGGAGAAAGAGCAAATGGCTTTGAGTGAGAGCCGACGCGCTGAGGAGCAACGCAAAGAAGCCATTTTACAGCGCCGGATATCAGAGCAGCAACAACAGATAGCGCAGCAACAGGAAATGATATCCGAGCAGCAAAGGCAATATGCCGTTCAGCAGCAGAACATTGCTGAGCAGCAGCGACGAGAGGCCATCTTGCAAAGGCAACAGGCTGACATATCGAGGGCGGAAGCAGTATTGTCGAGGGACGAAGCTGAACGTCAACGACAAGAAGCAATGGTGCAGCAAAATATAGCAGAGCAGGAGCGTATCCGGGCCGAAGAGTCAGAGAAAGAAGCCCGGCGCCTTCGCATGCTGGCAACGGCAAAGTCTCTGGCCATACAAGCCGGATTGTTGCATACCTCTTCAGATGATGACGTGCCTGCATTGCTCGCATTAACCGCTTTTCAGCTTAATAATGACAATGGCGGTTATGAAAATGACCCGGTGATATACGAAGCGCTGTCTGCCATATCAGCCGACCCGGTTAGGATGAGGGGCCATGCAGACGCAGTGAGGGCTGCAGTAATCAATAGTGAAGGTACTGAACTGTTCTCACTTGGTGATGATAACAGATTATTAAAATGGGATTTGCAAAACCCGAAGGATCCACCGGCACCCATTACCATCCCGCGTGCAATACCGCAATCGTTTCGCTCCATGAGCCTGATGGGCAATGATGAATGGCTTCTGGCGGGAACAACATCCGGATCCATTATTGTTTGGGATGTGAGGGATGCAAATGCACCATTCAGGACACTGCAAGCACATACAGCCACCGTGAATGCGCTCTCTGGGGGAGGCCCTGACAGCAATGTGTTCTTTTCAGCAGGTGGCGACGGTCAACTCCTCGAATGGGTCCTGGAGAACGATCATTACCATTTCAGAACACTCGACAACCACAGCAGTGGCATCAGAAGCCTTGCTCTGAGCCCCTGCAAAACACTGCTTGCTTATGGCACCGAATCAGGAGTGGTGAAAATCATAGCGGTCGACAATCCGGTAGCGCAACCCGAATTATTGACTGGTTTTCAGGCCCCCATTCTCTCACTGGCATTCAATCAGGCAGGCAATACCCTGGCCATCGGCCTCCTGAACGGCGATATCAATATGCTGTCACCGGTGGCAACAAACGGTGATATCCAAACCATAAGAGGCAGGCATGTGTCAGGCGTTACCGGGCTGGCCTTTAATAATAATGACAGCGAATTTGCTTCCTCAGGCTTCGACTGGACAGTAAAGATCTCTGCATTCCCCATAACGGATGAAGTCCCGGTAAGCATTGAAGAACACGATTTGTGGGTGTATGGCATACTCTTTACCCCTGATGACAGGCATCTGGTTTCTTACAGTGCCGACCGGACAATGACGCTTGTCTCAACACAAAACCATGATATAGCTGCAAGTTTGAAACAAAGGATAACACGCAATCTGACAGAAGAAGAATGGCGAAGGTTGATTGGAGAGGACATTCCATACAACAGAATACTGAATCATTTGCCGTAAACAGAATAAGCTTTATGAAACTACCAGCGAGAAACATGTATTTCCCACGATTCATAAGCATTGTTTGCCTGCTGTTCGTGTTGTTGTTAAAGGCAATGCCGGGCACACTTTATGCACAGCGATGCGATGAAGTTACACTCGGTGAAGCCCGTAGTTTGTATCAGCTGGGGCAGTTTCAACAGGTGTTCGATCTCCTTGCTCCATGCCTGAAGGAAGGCTTTACCAGCCAGCAAAGGGTGGAGGCTCTCCGATTGGTGGCCTTCTCTTACCTGGCGATCGA
>SLDN01000180.1 GCA_007125275.1 Bacteroidales bacterium
GAATACCTGGTTTTTTCGCGTTTCGGTTCCATCTCATTGGGGGTTTTATGCATTATTCGTTGTTTTTTCTTATAGACAAAAAGGTTTGCAGGTTCTCACCGAGCTCAACAGCCTGTTTTTGATCATCTTCTATTGATTCTACATAACAAAGTTGTACTGCCAATGTTTCCGAACAAATATAGTCATTATTGTTTAAAACAGCTTCATTTATTTCATTGCGTTTCTCAACCTGAAGCACAATTTGGTCGGTGACTTCAAAGCCTTTTTCCTTTCTCATGTTCTGGATTCGGTTGATCAGTTCACGGGCGATGCCTTCATTGCGCAACTCGTCTGTAATGGTAACGTCAAGGGCTACCGTTATCTTGCCTTCATTGGCCACGAGCCAGCCGGGAATGTCTTCCGACATGATCTCTACATCATCGATTGTAACATGGATCTCCTGCCCGTCAATCTCAAACCTTGCTTCACCGGTATTGTCAATTTTCTGAATTTCGTCCTGTGAGAAAGCAGCAATGGTGGCAGCGATCTGCTTCATCATCTTGCCATAGCGCGGTCCTAACGACTTGAAGTTGGGTTTGATCTTCTTGACCAAAACACCTGCAGTGTCATCGAGATACTCCATTTCTTTCACGTTCACTTCCGACAGGATGAGTTGCTCCACTTCCTGCAATTGCGTCCGGAATGTTTCATCCAGTATGGGCACCATCATCTTTTGCAGGGGCTGCCTCACGCGGATGTTCACCTTTTTGCGTAAAGCCAGCACCATGGATGAGATTTTTTGCGCCAGCTGCATCCTTTCCTCCAAGGTGGAATCTATCATGCCCTCATCGGCTTCAGGAAAGTCGGTTAAGTGCACAGAATCTGCTTTTCGCTGCTTTGTCACCGTGTTGAGGTCGATAAACAGCCTTTCGCTAAAGAAGGGTGCCGCGGGAGCTGCAAGCATGGCCAGGACTTCGAGGCAGCGGTAAAGGGTCTGGTAGGCCGATATTTTATCCGTGCTGTAGTCGCCTTTCCAGAAACGGCGGCGGCTCAGACGCACATACCAATTGCTGAGGTGATCGTCGACAAACTCCTGTATCAGGCGGCAGGCACGTGTCGGCTCAAAGTCGGCGTAGCATTCGTCGGTCTTTTTAATCAGTGTATTGAGTTCAGACAGTATCCATCTGTCCAGCTCCGGTCGCTTCTCATAAGGAATCTCTTCCTCGCTGTAAGAAAAGCCATCAATATTGGCATAAAGCGCGAAGAAGGCATAGGTGTTGTAGAGGGTGCCGAAAAATTTCCGCTTCACCTCGGCCACACCTTCTACGTCGAACTTCAGGTTATCCCATGGCTGGGCATTTGAGATCATATACCATCGGGTGGCATCCGGGCCGTATTCCTTGATGGTCTTAAATGGGTCGACTGCATTTCCGAGGCGTTTCGACATCTTGTTGCCTGCCTTGTCGAGCACCAGCCCATTAGAAACGACGGTTTTATAAGCTACGGAGTCGGATATCATGGCGGCTATGGCATGCAGGGTAAAGAACCATCCGCGGGTCTGGTCAACGCCCTCAGCAATGAAGTCAGCCGGGAAGTTTTCCTCAAATTTTGTCTTGTTCTCAAAAGGATAATGGAACTGCGCATACGGCATCGCACCACTGTCAAACCATACGTCAATCAAGTCGGGCTCACGGTACATCTTTTTGCCGGTGGGTGACACCAGCACCACTTCATCAACGAAGGGGCGGTGCAGGTCAACAAGCTCGTAGTTGGCATACGACATATCTTCGGTGTTGAATCCGGCAATGGGGTTTTTTGCCATGAAGCCGGCTTCAACCGACTTGTCGATGGCTGCCTTAAGCTCTGCCGCAGAACCGATGCACAGCTGTTCTGTGCGATCTTCAGAAAACCAGATGGGCAGTGGCACACCCCAGTAACGCGAACGGCTGAGGTTCCAGTCCTGCAGGTTCTCAAGCCAGTTGCCAAAACGACCTGTGCCGGTGCTGGCAGGCTTCCACTGAATGGTGTTGTTGAGCTCTATCATCCGGTCCTTGATGGCAGTAGTGCGTATGAACCAGCTGTCGAGCGGGTAATAGAGAATGGGCTTATCTGTGCGCCAGCAGTGCGGATAGGAGTGCTCATACTTTTCGGCTTTGAAAGCCAGGTTTTCAGTTTTCAGCTTGATGATGATATCCACATCTACAGGCCTTTCTTCAGGGGTGTCATTCACGCCGATGTATTCAGGTTTTACAAAGCGGCCGGCAAATTCGCCCATCGCCTCCACAAAACGGCCCTGCTTGTCAACCATCGTCAGGGAGCCCAGGTTGTGCTGCTGCCCCATCCTGAAGTCATCAGCACCAAAGCTTGGCGCGATGTGTACGATGCCGGTACCATCTTCGGTGGTCACAAAATCGCCGGCAATGACACGGAAGGGGTCGCCGGTTTCTGGTCGTGTATAAGGCAGCAACTGCTCATAACGGATATTTTCAAGGTCTGTCCCCCTGAATTCAGCAGCCACCTTAAACGGAACCTTCTTGTCACCCTCCTTGTAGTCTTCCAGTTTCAATTCAGCATTCTTTTCCGGGAAAAAGCTTTCCAGAAGGTCTTTGGCAAGGATTACGCTGACCGGCTTGTAAGTATAGGCATTGTAAGTGTCCACCTGTACATAATTGATCTTCGGGCCTACAGCCAGTCCGGTATTGCTGGGCAATGTCCACGGGGTAGTGGTCCAGGCAAGAAAAAACACATCTTTATCTGAATTCCTGAAAAGAAACTCAGACTGTTCGTTGCGCACCACCTTGAACTGTGCTGTGAGGGAGTTGTCTTTCACCATCCGATAGCAGCCCGGCTGGTTGAGCTCGTGCGTGCTGAGGCCGGTGCCTGCTGCCGGCGAATAAGGCTGAATGCTGTAGCCTTTGTAAAGCAGCCCTTTCTCAAAAAGCTTGTTCAGCAGATACCATACCGTTTCGATGTATTTGGTATCAAAGGTGATATATGGATCACCGAGGTCAACCCAATATCCCATCTGGCGTGTAAGCTCATCCCAGGTGTCCTTGTATTTCATCACATCTTTTCGGCAGGCCTGGTTGTATTCCTGGATGGAGATGCTCTTGCCGATGTCTTCCTTGGTGATGCCCAGCAGCTTTTCAACGCCAATCTCTACGGGCAGGCCGTGGGTGTCCCAACCGGCTTTCCGCTGAACATGATAACCTTTCTGGGTGCGATAGCGGCAAAAAATATCCTTGATGGCACGTGCCATTACGTGGTGAATACCCGGCAGGCCATTTGCAGAAGGCGGGCCTTCATAAAAGACCCAGGGGGTATGACCCTCGCGGATTTTCAAACTCTTTTCAAAAGTGCCATCCTCTTCCCAGAAAGCACGGATATCTTCCCCGATGCGGGGCAGATCAAGCATTTTATATTCTTTGTATTGAGCCATTGAATTTTTATGGTTATGCTGCACCAGCAAATGCCGGTTATATATTAGTAACTGTTTCTCAGGAATAAAATTGGTTTTTTAAGCCGCAAAATTATAAAATTATTATGAAAGTATGCTGAATAAAAGACATGACTTATTAACAACACAGCTATATGCGGCTTATGAATGTGCGCCACTGTGTGTCAAAAACCCATTGTTCATGACCAATCGGGATACGCATCCTGGCCGTTTCACCTATGCAATATTCAAAATTATCAAACCGGTAATCGAAAATCGAAAATCATCTGTTTGTGTCATAACCTATCTCATTGGTTTTTATCAAACTTTATTTTTTAACATAAGATGA
>SLDN01000084.1 GCA_007125275.1 Bacteroidales bacterium
CAGTCTTCAAGACTCCAAACACGGACTTCCTGTGCCGGCAAATCATTGGATAAAGCAAGCAGCAAAAGGCAAAAAGCAAAACAAATAATGGTTTTCATGATTGTATTATGAGAAAGATGATCAAATATGCAATTAATTGTAAACTACAAAAGTAAAAAACAAAAGCATAAAAATGTTTGGAGAGTGATATTTTTTTCTTAATTTTAAATCTTTTTGAAAATCATTCTTCATGAGATTAGTTATTAGTGGTTCAACTGGTTTTTTAGGCTCTAAGATCAGTTCTTTTTTCAAAGCACAGGGAGATGAGGTAATCGGGCTGACGCGCGATGACTTTAAGAAGGATGCACCTGCCCTGGCCCAAAAGCTGGAAGGCGCTAAATATGTCATTCATCTGGCGGGCGCGCCTGTGATAAAGCGCTGGACAAAAGCCTACCGTAAAGAGATATACGACAGCCGCATCCTGACCACGCGTTTGCTCGTGGATGCAATGGCCACGATGGAAAAACCGCCCCCACATTTTATTTGTGCATCAGCAACAGGCATCTACCCTGATCAGGGTGAGCATTGTGAGACCACCACGGCAACCGCTGACAGCTTTCTGGGCAAGGTTTGCCGCGACTGGGAAGCGGAGGCGATGCGCGCTGAAGCGTACTGCTGGCGTGTGCTTATTTTTCGCTTTGGGATCATCCTTGGAAAAGAGGGTGGTGCCTTACCCCAGATGCTTGTGCCTTTTAAAAAGGGTTTTGGCGGCCAGATAGCCAGCGGAAAACAAATGATGTCATGGGTGCATATCGAAGATGTACTGGACATTTTCCGTTTTGCTACTGATCACATGAAATTCAAGGGGGTGGCAAACATCTGTTCACCCAGCCCGGTATCAAATAAGGAATTTACTGAAACCCTCGAGGGAGCATTACTGAAACCGGCCAGGTTTCGCGTGCCGGCGATTGCCCTCAGGATGGTTTATGGAGAAGGTGCCACAGTACTTACCGGGGGACAAACGGCGATCCCTTGTAACCTTAATGACAACGGCTATGGGTTCATCTTTCCCGACCTTTATGATGCATTAAAAGACCTGGTTTCAGCATCCTGATTGGATTTGCACGGTGTTGTGTAATCCCTGTTTCCCCCTCTTCTGTCTTCCTGACTCAGGCCGTTTTTCAGCCAAATAGCATTGTAAACACCTGATCAATGCGCGTTACCGGCTGCACTTTGATGCCAAAGTCCTTTTTTTCCATCCCCTTGAGGCTGAACTTTGACACGAATATCTCGCTAAAGCCAAGCTTGGCAGCTTCGGATATACGCTGTTCAATGCGGGTCACGGGTCTGATCTCGCCGGTGAGGCCTACTTCTGCGGCAAAGCAGGTTTTTTCGGTGATGGCAATGTCTTCGCTTGATGACAGTATGGCGCAGATCACTCCCAGATCGATGGCCGGATCATCTACCCTGATGCCCCCGGTGACATTCAGGAAGACGTCTTTGGCAGCGATACGGAACCCGCAGCGCTTTTCGAGTACGGCGAGCAGCATATTCAGGCGGCGCAGGTCGAAGCCGGTGGCTGAACGCTGCGGCGTGCCATAGGCTGCTGAACTCACAAGTGCCTGCGTTTCAATCAGCATTGGGCGCAAGCCTTCTATGGTTGCCGACACTGTTACACCACTCACCAGCTCATCACGCTGCGACAACAACATTTCTGAGGGGTTTGACACTTCACGCAGGCCGGAGTTGCGCATCTCAAAAATACCCAGTTCGCTTGTGCTGCCAAAGCGGTTTTTGGCCGCCCGAAGGATGCGATAGATATGGTTATGGTCGCCCTCAAACTGCAACACCGTGTCAACCATGTGCTCCAATAGCTTTGGCCCGGCCAGGGAGCCTTCCTTGGTGATGTGGCCGATCAGGAACACCGGCGTTCCGCTCTCTTTTGCATAACGCTGAAACTCCGCAGCACATTCGCGAATCTGGCTTATGCTGCCGGCTGAAGAATCGATATTTGGTGTTGTAAGGGTCTGAATGGAGTCGATGACAACAAGATCAGGTTTCAGTGTTCCAATGTGTTTAAAGATGCTGCCTGTATCTGTTTCTGTCAGGATGTAGCAGGCCGGATGTTCAAAGCCCAGGCGGCGGGCACGCAAGCTGAGCTGTAAGTCACTCTCTTCACCGGAAATGTAAAGGACTTTCAGTGCCTTCATCTGCATAGCAACCTGCAGCATCAGGGTTGACTTGCCAATGCCGGGTTCTCCGCCAATCAGCATGAGAGCACCAGGCACAATGCCTCCGCCAAGCACCCTGTCAAGCTCAGCACTTTGTGATGCGATGCGCCGCACACTCGTAAAATCTATCTCGCTGATCAGCCGCGGCCTGGCAAAAGCAGTGCCGGAAACCGGTCCATGACCACTCCCGCCCTTCGTCTTGCTGTCCGTCTTTACAACCTCTTCAACATAAGTGTTCCACTCACCACAAGCAGTGCAACGCCCCATCCACTTGGGAGAGCTGGTCCCACAACTGCTGCAGAAAAAAACCGTCTTTGACTTCGCCATAGAAAATAATATATATTCGTATCGACAGAACCCCTTTCGTGCCTCACGGCATGCTTGAACTTACCCCCTATCTGAGGGGGCCGAAACGGTATTTAGGTGCGCAACCAGGCGTCAACCCTAAACAAAAGAAAGGGAAAACCGCAACAACACGTGTATGTTGGTTTTCCCTCTGCAACCATGAAAACAAGGGTATAAAGATACAAACTTTTTCAATTACCTGCCCCCTTAATCCGACTTCGAAAAATATTGTTAGGAATATTTATGAATCAGCACGCTCAAAAAAACAATACCTTTGTGCTGTTTACTAACATTATACGTGTTTGCGCTAAGCCAGACACAATTAACTTTTCTCTTCTAAACAATGATGCGAACTACTTTATTTTTGATGCTATGCGCTTTCACCGTCAGTTTATTGGTGACACCTGCTTTCGCGCAAACCCCTGAATGGAAAGAACACGATGGTCTGCCCAAGGGCATGACGGCCGAGGAAGAGCTTCGGAGGGATGAAATAGGCATGCACTTTGTGCCCACTGCGCCACCAGAAGGTCCGGTTAAGGGTTTTGCGGAGTTCAACAGACTCCAGGGTGTGCTGATTCGTTATCCACTGGGCATTCCGCTCAGCCTGGTCGCAGCAATGTCAGAACATGCCATAGTATATACGATCGTAAGTGGCAGCTGGCAGCAGAATCAAGCCATCAATGCATATAATGGTGCCGGCGTAAACCTCGACAATTGCGAATTCATCATTGCCCCGTCCAATAGTGTATGGACGCGCGACTACGGCCCCTGGTTTATTGCTGATGGCAACAACGAAATTGCCATCCTTGACTTCCCCTACAACCGGCCAAGGCCAAGCGATGATGCCATACCACTGGCGATGGCCAACTACTTTGGCATCGAAAGGTATGGGATGAATGTCGTGCACACCGGAGGCAACTACATGAGCGACGGAATGGGGAGCAGCGCTTCGACAGACCTGGTCTGGGAAGAAAACGGTTACAACCAGAATTTTGTGCTGGGGCAAATGGAAGATTTCGCCGGTGTTGACACCTACCATGTGACCATTGATGCCCAGGGTGCATACATAAAACACATCGACACCTGGGCCAAGTTCCTGGATGTTGACAAGATCATGATCGCAGAGGTGCCCTCTTCACACCCAAGGTACTGGGCGTATGAACAGGTGGTGGAGTATTTTGAGAATGAGATCAGTGCTTATGGCAC
>SLDN01000099.1 GCA_007125275.1 Bacteroidales bacterium
GAGTGGCAGTTTTTTAGCGCACTGCTGCTCAACGGATTTCTTTTCAAGGTGATGTTTGCCGCCATCGACACCCCGGTTGTATATGCCGTTGTTTATGGTATGCGGCGCTATTTTGGGCTAAAAGGGGCCGGCGCTGAAATTAATTTCTAATTAAAATCAAAGAACGATGTTTACGAAGCTATATAAAACAAACCATCCACCAAAAGGCCGGCCTGTTATGGCATGGGATGGCAACTGCGGCTTTTGCCGTTACTGGGTAATCAAATGGAAGATCATGACAGGCGAAAAAATCCGTTATCAACCCTTTCAGGAAGTGCACCGGGAGTTTCCCGACATTGAACTGAAATATTTTCAACAGGCGATCCGCTTCATTGATCTGGATGGCAGGATTTATACCGGTCCGGCAGCGGTTTTTCAGGCGCTCCATGCTTATGCCGGCAAATGGCGCTGGGTGATGCCATTATACAACAAATTCAGGCCTTTCAGCTTTTTGTCTGACCATTTTTACACGCTTGTATCGCGCAACCGGGTAAAGATGTACTCACTGGTTATCCGTCTTTATGGCAAAAATCCTGCCAGGCCGCGACATTACTGGGCTTTATACACCGCATTGCTTGTCTTGCTGATCTTGATATTTTTAATTGGATTTTAGATTCCTATGCGCTATCTTTGGCAAAAAAAATTCAGTGAATAAGAAATATCAGATTTTTTTCAGTGTTTTTTTGGCAGCGGTTTTGTTTGGCTGTACCAGTGAAGAAAACTACTACACAAGCCTTGACCAGCTTGAAGGTGGAAGACTGTTTGCAGTCCCCACAGGTACCGTAGCCGACATGTTCGTGCTCGAACGCTTTCCTGATGCAAAATTAGTTTATTACAATACAGTGCTGGACTGTGCATTGGCTGTTGATGCAGGTCTGGCCGATGCTGCTGTATATGACATGCCCGTTTTGCAAAATATTGCAGCGAAAAATCCAGGTCTTTCAGTAATTGATGAAGTGCTTGTACCCGACAGCCTTGGATTTGCGGTGCAACTGAACAACCGGGCATTAAAATCCGCAATTGATCAGGTGCTCGATGAAATTAAAAGTGATGGTACCTATGCTGAAATGCACGCGCGTTGGTTTCCCGATGAAGGTTCACCTGCACCGATGCCTGATTTCAGAAGAGAGGGAACAGCCGGTGTAATCACCTTTGGTACTGCGGCAGTGTCTGAACCATTGTCATTCTTTGTCGATCATCAGCACATTGCAGGGTTTGACATTGAATTTGCATGGCGGATTGCAAACAAGTTAAACAAGGATCTTAAAATTGTTAATCTGGAATTTGGCGCTCTGTTACCGGCGTTGATAGCCGGTCGCGTAGATATAATAGGTGCCGGAATATCCATCACAGAAGAACGGGCCAAAAGCGTTCTTTTTTCCAGGGCGTACTATATAGGAGGGCTTTCCGCAATTGTTAAAACCCCTCCGAAGCCTGCTTCAGCCGGCACAGAGCAGTATTTGACATCCGTTGATGATCTGCACGATAAACGACTCGGCGTGCTTCTGGGTTCCATCTATGATGATTATGCCTCACGCAACTTCCCCGGTGCCAACATCCAAACTTTTAACGCTGTGCCGGAAATGCTGTTAGCACTCAAAACCGGACGAACAGACGCCGTCTTTGTTGATCAACCCATGCTGCAGGAGGTTCTCTCAAGCAGTTCAGACTTTGCCGTGCTGGAAGAGTTTTTATTTTACATTGACATCGGAGCGGGCTTCAGCAAACAAAACACTGAATTACGAAATAATTTCAATGCGTATCTGCAGGAAATTAGAGATGATGGCACTCATGATGAGATTGCCAGCAGATGGACAAAGCAGCCAGGCGCTCAAATGCCTCAGATTGAAAAACATCGGGATGGTGGTCAGCTCAGGGTGGGCATCGTAAGCGACATCGGTTTGCCTTATGCTGCCATGAGACAGGATGCGTACATTGGGCTGGACATTGAGATAGCAAGTCGTTTTGCCGCCCGGATGGAAAAAGAACCGGTGTTTGTCAACCTGCCCTTCGCCAGCTTGCTGCCTTCACTCGTTTCCGGAAGGATCGACTTCATCACTGCCGCCATGACTATTACGGAAGAAAGAGCAAAACAAATCGACTTTTCCGATCCTTATTTTGCTTCAGGAGCCTCCATCCTTATCCGGAACATGGAAAGCACTGAAACATCTGCAAGCTGGCGTAAAAAAATCAACAGCTTCGGTGAAAGGTTTTACGACAACCTGATCCGAGAAAAGCGTTATATGTTGATTTTGAATGGGTTATATGTCACAATCCTGATTACGGTATTATCAGCAATTGCGGGAACATTCCTGGGCGCATTCATTTGTTTTATGAGGATGTCAAAAAATATTGCATTGCAGCGGATTGCGCGTTTCTTCATCGCCATTATCAGAGGCACACCCGTGCTGGTACTGCTGATGATTATTTATTACATCGTATTTGCCTCCCTCAACATCAATGCTGTGCTGGTGGCAGTTATCGCATTTGGAATTAATTTCGCAGCCTATGTCTCAGAAATGTTCCGCACTTCCATAGAAAGCGTTGACAGCGGTCAGACAGAGGCCGGCATCGCCTCCGGATTTACACCATTCCAAACCTTTTACTACATCATCATGCCGCAGGCCCTCCGGCGTGTCATCCCTGTTTACAAGGGAGAGTTTATCTCCCTGCTGAAAATGACATCCATCGTTGGCTACATTGCTGTGCAGGACCTGACCAAAGCCGGCGACATCATCCGCAGCCGCACCTTTGACGCCTTTTTCCCATTGATCATGGCCGCAGTGATTTATCTGGCACTGGCATGGTCACTGACATTGGCCCTCGACTATATCGAGATAAGCGTAGATCCAAAGAAAAAACGACTTAAAATAAGAAGAGCAAATATCCAATGATAAGCATCCGCAATTTATCGAAACATTTCGGCGACCTGAAAGTCCTTACAGATGTGAACATTGACATCCGGAAAGGTGAAATTATAACGGTGATAGGCCCTTCCGGCACGGGAAAAAGTACCTTGTTGCGGTGTATCAACCTGCTGGAGCAGCCTACAGGCGGTCATATTTCCATTGATGGCATCGACTTGCTAAATAAGAAAACCAATGTTCCCAAATTAAGGCAGCGAATCGGCATGGTTTTTCAGTCATTTAACCTGTATGCGCATCTCAATGTGATGGAGAATCTGACCATTGGCCCAATAAAACTGCAAGGCAAAAGCAAAAAGGAGGCTGACATCAAAGCCCTGGAGCTGCTGCAGCTGGTTGGGCTGGCGGAAAAAGCTTATAGCCTTACGGAAGAGCTATCCGGAGGACAAAAGCAGCGGGTGGCCATCGCACGATGCATGGCCATGAACCCGGAAGTGCTGCTATTTGATGAACCCACCTCAGCCCTCGACCCCACCATGGTTAGCGAGGTTCTGGCAGTGATCAGGAAATTATCCAAAGAAGGAATGACCATGATGATTGTTACCCATGAGATGGAGTTTGCAAGAAACATCTCAAGCAGGGTGTTGTACATGGATGAAGGAATAATTTATGAAGAGGGCCCGCCGGAAAAAATATTTGAGCATCCCGAGCGCGAAAAAACAAAGAATTTTATCCATCGCATACGCAGCCTGGAAATTCAAATCGGCTCTTCTCAATACGACCTTTACACGATCCAAGGTGATATTCTGACGTTTTGTGAAAAACACTTTGTGTCTAAAAAAATGGCCA
>SLDN01000125.1 GCA_007125275.1 Bacteroidales bacterium
ACCGGTCCCGGTGCGTACGCGCAGGGCATCAACGGGACAGTTGCGCATGCAGGCCCCGCATTCCATACAGGCGTCAGCGGCGGTGATCTGCACCGTGGGGGGAGCACCGGTAGGATCGACGGGAGGTAAGCTGAAGACGGCGTGGGGGCAGACCTGCACACAGGCTCCGCAGCCGATGCAGCGGGTCTCATCCAGACGCAGGGTGTCGGCTCTTAAATAGTGCATCATTGCCAGCCCCAGGCGAGGCCCCAGGCGAGGCCCCAGAGGATCAGCCCGGCCATCAGAGCCCGGATCTGGAGGCGTAGGGCCCAGCGCATTTCGCGCTCCACGCCACTGATATTGGTGTAGGTGCTGCATCCAGTAAACTGGAGCAGGCCAAAGGAGCACCCTGCTGTCGCCACCAGCACGGCGGCCAACCCGGCCACGTGGCTTGGCCACCAGGGCCAGGTCAGGGCGCTCAGGCCCAGGCCCAGCAGGGCCCCCTTGAGCGCGAAGGCCCGCCCGGGCACCCAGGGCAGCAGCAGGGGGCCGAGCAGGGCCCCGCCCAACCAGGTGATGGCGCAGCACAGCGCAATCAGGATCCAGGCCGTGCTCGCGCCCGCCGCGCCGACCGCCCCGGTGAGCAGGGCCAGGGCCAGGCCCAGGCCGGCCACCGGCTTGGCCAGCCCCCGCAGTTCGATGGGGGTCAGCACCAAGCGGTCAATCAAGGAGAAGCGGACCCGGCGCATGGTGGCATTGGCCTGTTGGCCGGCGGCCAGATAGGCCGGCAGGTCGGTGGCTCGGATCGGCCCCCATCGCACCTGCCAGCCACAGGCGCGACGCAGTTGCGGTGCGCTGATACCGGGCGCGGCGAGCTGGGGCAGGATCAAGCGGCGATGGCTGACGCGCTGATCCAGGCCGCTGGCCGCAAGTCGGCGCAGCACTTCGGCATTGCCGAAGCTGCCCTTGCCGGCGGCGCACCACACATTGATCCCGGCGGTGTCCAGCACCAGGATCCACACCGCATGCCCGGCCAGGGCCCGGCGCAGATGATCGAGGCTGAGCTTGTAGTTGGCCGTCACCAGCACCGGGGCGGCGTCATCCGGGTCGCCCAGCGCGTAGAGCCCTGGTTCCAACCGATAGTCCATCCGCCCCCAGCCCAGGCGGGCGCACAACGCCCCCCAGTGATCAGACCAAGTCCAGCGGGTGGCAAGGGGAGAGGGGGCGGCTGGCATGAGGAATCATGGCTCCAAGCGTCATATCGTAATATTACGATAACCCACAATGGATCGAGTCAAGCGGCGGCATTGAACAATGAACTGAACCCTCTCAGGTGCTCACAACGGCACCCTGCTCTCTGCCAATATCGGGGTCTTGACTGGTCTGATCAAGATCGTATCGTAATATGACGATGAAAGAACATGACACTTGTGTCCCCCAGCAGTGTTGCCCGCCATCCTCAGCGGACTCGACTGCTGCGTCGGCCGATGACGATCACGAGCTGGCCCGTCTGGCCAAGGCCCTCGGCCATCCGGCCCGGATCGCCATCCTGCGCCTCCTGGATGCCCGTCAGAAGTGCATCTGCGGCGACATCGCCGAGCACCTGCCCCTGGCCCAGTCAACCGTGTCGCAACACCTCAAACAACTCAAAGATGCCGGCCTGATCCGGGGCACCATCGCGGGGCCTCGGGTGTGCTACTGCATCGACCCGCACCAACTGAAGCGTCTCAAGGTGCTGATCGCCGGCCTGTAAGACAACAGATCGGTCACTATTCAGGTGGGAGCAACACACGTGCCGGAAGACAACGCGCTGCGCAAGCCGGCCGAGCTGGAGCTCGGTGCTCCCGGGCCGGCCCTGTGGCCAAGAAAGACACCCGCCTGACCAGTTACACAGATCGTTCATCAACGATCATGTCACCACCAGCGCGATAGGAGCCCCTGCCATGTCCGACCTGACCTGCACACCGCGCGCCATGAACAGCGTGTTTGAGCGGTACCTGAGCCTCTGGGTGGCCCTGTGCATCATCGGCGGGATCGTTTTGGGCAAGGTGGCACCGCAGTTTGCCCAGACCCTGGACGGCTGGGCCATCGTCGTCAACGAGGCCCCGGTGATCTCCATCCCGATCGCCATCTGCTTGTTTCTGATGATGTATCCGATCATGGTCAAGATCGATTTCGCGGCCGTGGTCAAGGCCGGCAAAAGCGCCAAGCCGGTCTTGCTGACCCTGGCCATCAACTGGCTGGTCAAACCCTTCACCATGTACGGCTTCGCCGTGTTGTTCCTGGGCTTCCTGTTGCGCGGCTTTATCGGCGAAGACGCCCTGGACTACGTCAGACTACCGCTGGGGCTGGATCTGGCCGAGGGCGAACGCTACGGCGCCGAGGGCGTGGTGGTCATGCACGAAGGCAGTTTGCGTCTGGCAATCCCATTGTGGCGCAGCTATCTCGCCGGCTGCATCCTCTTGGGCATCGCTCCGTGCACGGCGATGGTGCTGGTATGGAGCTACCTGGCCCGCGGTAATGACGGCCTGACCCTGGTCATGGTGGCCATCAACAGCCTGACCATGCTGGTGCTCTACGGCCTGCTGGGCGGTTTCCTCCTGGGCATCGGCAGCATGCCGGTACCCTGGCAGGCCATGCTGCTGTCGGTGGCGGTGTATGTGGCCCTGCCCCTGGTCACCGGTTGGCTGTCGCGCTGCCTGATCATCCGCAGCAAGGGGGAAGAATGGTTCCGTCAACGCTTTCTGCCGGTGCTGACCCCGATCACGATTGTTGCCTTGTTGCTGACCCTGATCCTGCTGTTCAGCTTCAAGGGCGATGTGATCGTCGCCAACCCCCTCACCATCCTGTGGATCGCCATCCCCCTCACCATTCAGACCCTGACCATCTTCGCCCTCGGTTACGGCCTGGCCCGCCTCTTGCGCCTCCGTTTCGAGGACGCCGCCCCGGCGGCCATGATCGGCGCCTCCAACCACTTCGAGGTGGCTATCGCCACCGCCGCCATGCTCTTTGGGCTCAACTCCGGAGCTGCCCTGGCAACCGTGGTCGGGGTGTTGATCGAGGTGCCGTTGATGCTGCTGCTGGTGCGCATCTGCCTGCGGACCAGAGGGTGGTTCACGGAACCCGCTCCCGCTTCGACATGACCTGCCCAACCGGCATCTTGCGCGGCAGCCACTAGGCATGAGAATGCAAATACCCCATAGGAGCCCCTCATGGCCAATCCTGTAAAGAAAACTGCCGCTGCCGCCAAGAAGACCGCAGCCAAGACCGGAAAAGCTGCTTCGGAAAAGAAGCCTACCGCCAAGAAGCCGGCGGCCAGCAAGAAGGCTGCGGCCTCCCCCAAATCCAAGCCCGTGACCGCCGGTGACCGCTATCGGATGATCTGCGAACGGGCCTACTACATCGCCGAACAAGATGGCTTCCAGCCCGGTCAGGAATTACGCTACTGGCTCCAAGCCGAGCGCGAGATCATCGCCCAACTCGGCCACTGAAGGACTCGCTCAGGACACCTCGCCCAAGGGCGCGGAACGAAATACACTGTACAGATCACGCAGATATTTCATCTATCCGTGACTACTCAGGCGGGTGTCTTTCTTGGCAAAAGGGCCGGCCTGGGATCGCCGATTCCCAACTCGGCTGGATTGAAAGACCCGAAGAGAGATCGGATGGCAGGGTGGCGTATCATGGTCTGTGACCCTGTGTAGTCACCGTGCTCTGTGTGGTGAATAATTATCTGAAACA
>SLDN01000113.1 GCA_007125275.1 Bacteroidales bacterium
CCGGCTCGGTGGCCGGTCGCAGCTCGGTGATGGTCATCGGCACCAGACGGCGATCGATCACCGCCTGATCGTGGACAGCCACACGCTCGTGATGATGCCGGTAGCCCGACCGGCTCAGACTGAGCCGACGATAGCCACCCATCACCGATGTGCTCAGCGGGGTGGTGCCGATCGCTTCGCCGTCAAGATGGACCACGGCCCCGGACGGCGTACTGGTGATGGTCAGATCGCAGTCAGCGCCACTGCCCGCCGTCACCGGACTGGCTTCAAGCAGAGCGTGCAGTTCGGCCACCGGGATGGCGAAGTTGATCCGCGAAGTGCCCAGGGCGATGTTGGTGATGCCGTAGACCCGGCCATCATCGGCCAGCAAAGGGCCACCGGAATTACCCCGGTTGACAGCGGCATCAAACTGGATCTGACGCAAGTGACCACGGTCATCATGGCGCAAACTGGTCACTAGGCCGCGATTGATGCTGATCTGAGGCCCACGCTGCAAGACCGAGAACAGCGGCCCAAACGGAAAGCCGCAGATCCATACCGGCACGGTCTCACGCAGGTGACCACTATCGCCCAGGGCCAAAGCCGGACCACCCTCACGCTCGACCTGCAATACGGCCAGATCGGCGCGCGGATCAGCGGCCAACAGTCGCGCCGGGTAGGCCTGCTGGCGCCGGGTCCCCGAGAAGAAGATCACTTGCAACTCGTCGCGGCGCAGAGGGAGACGCAGCCCACGATCCTCCTCGTGGCAGTCGATGACATGCCAGTTGGTGACGATATGGCCAGCTTCTGAGACGACGAAGCCGGTACCTGAGGCCTCGAAACGAAACGGGCCGGACTCTGGAGCCAGGTACGGCCGGGCCCGGACCTGGACGAAGACCGTGGCCGCCTTGACCTGTTCGATCAGTGCGGCCGGCATGACCGGGGCAAGATCGGCGCCGCTCACAAGCGGGCCGACAATAACGACCAGCGCCAGAACAAGAACGACCCCGCCCAAGCGGTGACCCCAGGGTATACGATGGAGGTTGTGCATGCCTTTTAAGTCTGGGACCCCGGCCGGCGGAGCCAAGGGACGAATAGTCGCCGCCCCGCCGCTCACGTCTCAGCGGCGGGACGGTGAAACACACAGACACGGCATCATGCGCCTCAGGCGCGGGTGATGGCGATCTTGCGCGGCTGGAGTTCCTGGCCCTTGGGCAGGCGTAGGCGCAGCACGCCGTCCTGCATCTTGGCACTGACCGTGTCGCGGTCGATGCCGGTGCCCAGGGTGAAGCTGCGCTGGTAGGTCCCCAGACGGTACTCGCGGTAGCCCTCGGTGGTCGGTTCTTCGACCGGATGACCGGTGACCTTGAGCAGGTTGCGGTCCAGTTCGATGTCCACCTGTGTATCGTTCACGCCCGGCATGTCGATGACGACCTCGTAGGCGTCGCTCATCTCATAGATGTCGGCGGCGGGCGTGAAGCTGGGTAGTTCTGTGGTGCTCATGTTCAAGCCCTCCTGTAATGGCTAGGTGATGATGGGTACTTACTTGCTGGTGATGGCGATCCGGCGCGGCTTGTCGGCTTCGCGGCGATGCAGTTCGATGTTGAGAATGCCGTTCTCGTAGCGCGCCGCGCCCTTTTTGGGCTCGGCCTGGAAGGGCAGGCGGACGCTGCGGGTGAAGCTGTAATCGCGCCGCTCACGACGCAGGACCGTGGCCCCTTCGGGCACCGTCACCGCCCGCTTGCCGCGCAGGGTGAGGGTGTCGTTCTCGAGGGAGAGTTCGAGATCCTTCTCGTCGATGCCGGGCAACTCGACCGTCACCAGGGCGCCCTCGTCGTTGGTGTAGACGTTGATCGGCGGGAACTCCTCGCCACGGGGCAGTCCCCAGTCGCGATCGAAGGCCTCCCACAGGCGATCGAAGAGGCCCAAGGAATGACGCGGCCAAAGCATGGTATCCATGACTGTCTCCTTTCCTCAAAAGGTGGGTGGATGGGTGCGTCTGACGATTGAGATGTGCAAGGCGCATGCCAATCACAGGAGCGGTCTGCCATGCGCAAAAACGGTATCGACAAGGTCATTTAGACTTGTTTCTGAGGCATATCCGGTCTTTTTGACATGGTTACTGCTGTCGTCCTGGTCTTGAAAGGCTCGATATCCCGTTGGCGCCCCCCTTTGGGGGCCGGTCCAGACGATGCTCAGACCTAAAGACCACCCCATCCATTGGCACGCATGTGACAGGTCACCACCAGTTACCGTGTCAAGGAGACCGTCATGCTCAATCCAGAACAATTCACTGTTCAGGTCCAGCAATGCCTGCAAGAAGCCTTCGCCCTGGCCCAGCGTTTCCAGCATGCCCAAGTAGCCCCGATCCATCTGGCCAACGCTCTGCTGGCTGATGAACAGGGCCTGGCCCGGGCTATCGTCCGGGGAGCGGGTCTCGATCCGGAGGCCCTGGCTGCAAGCCTCCGCCGCCCCCTGGCAGCGATGCCCAGCCAGGACCCGGCTCCGGATCCGTCACCGGCAGCGGAACTCGGCCGCCTGCTGGAGGCCGCCAGCGCGCGCCAGAAAAAGCAGGGCGACTCGCATCTGGCGATTGATCACCTGCTGCGCCAGTTGGCCGATGATGCCACGGTTGGCCCGCTGTTGGCCGAGGTCGGCCTCGATGCCAAGACCCTGGACGCCGCCATACAACGCGCCCGCGCCGGGCGCAGCGTCGACAGCGATCAAGCCGAGAGCGGTTTCCAGGCCCTGGAGCGCTATGGCCAGGACCTGGTCGAACAGGCCCGGGCCGGACGGCTGGACCCGGTCATCGGCCGGGACGAGGAGATCCGCCGGGTCATCCGGGTCCTATCGCGCCGGACCAAGAACAATCCGGTACTGATCGGCGAACCGGGTGTGGGCAAGACCGCCATCGTCGAGGGCCTGGCCCAACGCATCGTCCGCGGTGACGTGCCCGAAACCCTGCGCGAGCGCCGTCTGATGGCTCTCGATATGGGGTCCCTGGTGGCCGGCGCCAAGTTCCGTGGCGAGTTCGAGGAACGCCTCAAGGGGGTCCTCAAGGAGGTCCAGCAAGCCAGCGGACAGGTGATCCTGTTCATCGATGAGATCCATCTGGTTCTCGGGGCCGGCAAGGCCGATGGCGCCATGGACGCCGCCAACCTGCTCAAGCCGATGCTGGCTCGTGGCGAACTGCGCTGCATCGGCGCCACCACCCTTGATGAATACCGGCAACACGTCGAGAAGGACCCGGCCTTCGAGCGCCGCTTCCAGCAGGTGATGGTCGGCGAGCCATCGATTGAAGACACCGTCAGCATCCTGCGGGGCCTCAAGGAACGCTACGAGACCCATCACGGAGTCCGTATCAGCGATGCCGCCCTGGTTGCCGCCGCCCAGCTCTCAGAGCGCTACATCAGCAGTCGCTTCCTGCCCGACAAGGCCATCGACCTGGTCGACGAGGCCTGCGCCAGCCGCCGGGTCGAGTTGGACAGCCAGCCGACCATCATCGATCAACTCGAACGTCGGCGCCTCCAACTGGAAGTCGAAGCCACAGCCCTTGATGCCGAGGACCACCCCGGCTCACGTCAGCGCTTGGCCAAGGTACGCCAGGAGCTGGCTGAGGTCGAGGAGGAACTCAAGGCCTTGCGGGCCCGTTACCAGCATGAGAAGAGCCAGGTCGAGGACCAACGACGCTGGCGCCAGGAACTCGATCAGGCCCGCCAGGCGATGGCCGAGGCCGAGCG
>SLDN01000177.1 GCA_007125275.1 Bacteroidales bacterium
AATTTTATGGCATGGAACCTCAGCTTTTTCGAGAACTGGTTGAGTCAACAGGAATGCTTTTCATTGGCTCACATGCGGGTCATGCTTTACCGGACAGCGACAATCGCGAGGAGGTCATGGCCTGGTGGGATGAGTGTATCCGGGCACACGCCGCAGCAGGCGTTAAATACCTTGTGCAGCCATGGATGAGCCACCGTGCATTTGAAAGCATCGAAGGGCTGCAGGCATATTGCAATTATTTTAATGAGATTGGTGAAAAATGCAACCAACATGGCATCCGGTTTGGCTTCCACAATCACGCAAATGAATTCAATACGCTCGATGAAGAAGTGATTTACGATTATTTGCTCCGGAACACTGACCCTGACAAGGTGATGTTTCAGATTGACCTTTACTGGGCATATATTGGGAATGCCGACCCCGTAGAATATTTTGAACGGTACCCCGGGCGGTTTGAAGGATGGCACGTAAAAGATGTTGATGTCATTGGCGCCAGTGGCAAGATTGACTTTGAACGCATCTTTCAGCATACTGATATAGCGGGGCTCAAAGACATCGTAGTAGAATTTGAGCATCCTGACAATGACCCCTTTGAAAGCCTGCATCTCAGTATAAAGTATCTGCGAGACGCAGATTTTGTAAAATAGCATGGCCCTCTGTCTGGGCGAACCCCGGATAGGAAAGTTGAGAAAGCCGTCACGATATGAACAAGGAAATATCAAATAGCAACCATAAACAGGTCAGCCGGGTCTTTTTTTCTAAAAAACGAATTTATGCCGCGTTTCTGTTATGTGGTGTGGGAATAGGTGCGCTCGTTGTCATTCTATCGGTTAAAGTGATTGACTATACTTCGACGGATGCATTTTGCATGAGCTGCCACGTACATCCGCACGCCGAGGACAACTGGCGGCTCTCCACCCATTACGACAACCAGTCGGGCATCATAGTACATTGTGTTGAGTGCCACCTGCCTCCGCGCGGCAGTTTTGACCATTTATCGGCCAAGGTGGTAACAGGCCTGCGTGATGTCTACGGAACGATCTTCAAAGATCCGGAAACAATTAACTGGGAAGCCAAAAGAACTCTTGAAGCAGCATTGAAGCATACCTACGAGGAGGCTTGCATCAGTTGTCACCAAAATCTGTTTCCGCTGCAACTCTCAGAAGAAGGGATGCATGCACATCTCTATTATGAGAGGCATCAGGATGCACTGAATTGCCTGAATTGTCATTTACACGTCGGGCACTACTCTGAAATCGCTTATGAGCCGTTAGATTTTGGGTTCTCACAGCTTGAAGAAGCTCCCGACACCATATATCAGGAGGCAGCACAGCTTGCACATTTTGAGCGTTTCACCGAACAGGTTCCCGGCACATCCGTTTCATTTGACATGCTGCCCATCCCCGGTGGTATTTTCATGATGGGCAGTCCGGAAAACGAGGCAGGCAGGAGCGAAAACGAGGGTCCGCAGCGGCAGGTGCAGGTAAGCCCGTTCTTTATGTCTGAGATCGAGGTGAGCTGGGATATGTACATGGCATTTTACCGCGAAACGGTCTCGGAAGGTCGCAGCGAGACTGCTTCTGTAAGACAGCTGGATGCCCATGATGGCATTGATGCCATTTCCGGTCCCACACCACCCTGGGGCAGTCCCGATCAAGGCTGGGGCTGGGGTGAACGACCCGCCATCACAATGACACATCACGCTGCTGAGACATTTTGCCGCTGGCTGAGCCAAAAAACCGGCAAGTCCTACCGGCTGCCCACCGAAGCCGAATGGGAGTTTGCCGCCAGGGGCAACACCACCACACCATACTTCTTCGAAGGCCGGCCGCAACGGTTCACCAGCGAAAGACTGCGCAACCGGATCTTTGGCCCGGATACTGAACCCATCACAAACTATGTAATATACCGGGAAAACAGCATGGCAAGAACACAACCTCCGTCAGAAACAGCTCCCAATCCTTTTGGCCTCAAAAACATGATGGGCAATGTATGGGAGTTCTGTTCTGATTATTATGCAAAAGATGCTTTCGCGCATTATCCCGAAGGAGAAGTAATTGTCAACCCCACCGGTCCACAAACCGGTACCGAAAAAGTTATTCGCGGTGGGTCGTTTCGTAGTGATGCTTACCGGGTCCGTTCGGCTGTGCGCAGTCACACCCGCCACGAACAATGGATGCTGACCGATCCGCAAATACCCAAAAGCATCTGGTGGTACTCCGATGTTAGCGATGTGGGTTTCAGGGTCGTAATGGAATGGCCACAAGACTAACCGGCAATGTGATCAAAAAATAGTATAAATTCGCCATACGATCAAACAATAAAAGCTATTTTTGATGCTTAATTTACAAAAATCATTTTAAGCTCATATAAGCTATGCATACAGAGAAAACCGAAGAGAACAGCCGTCGAAATTTTTTAAAAGGAGCTGTCTCAGCTGCGGCTTTGGGGGCGATGGGTACAGGTTTTATCCTGAACGCCTGCAGCCGCGATCGTTTGGATGTAGAGGAACCCGCATTTTCAGACAAGGCACCGGACGGCAGATTATTGAAAGCCGGCCTGATAGGGTGCGGACATCGCGGCACCGGCGCAGCCTTCAACTTCCTGAATGCCGGCACAAACCTGGAGATCACGGCCCTTGGAGATGTTTTCGGCGACCGGCTCGAGCGCTGCCGCCAGCAGCTTCGGGAGCATAGAAACGTTGAAGTAGCCGATGAAAAATGCTTTATCGGATTTGATGCCTATGAAAAAGTGATCGACAGTGGTGTGGATATGGTGCTGCTGGCCGCACCGCCGTATTTCCGGCCCAGCCATTTCGATGCCGCCGTGCGGGCACGCAAACACGTATTTATGGAGAAAAACGTTGCCGTCGATCCCGTTGGCGCCAGAGCCATTATGGCCAGCAGCCGCATGGCCGACAGCATTGGTCTAAAAGTAGTAACAGGTACTCAAAGACGCCATCAGCGCGACTACCTGACAGCCTATGAGTACATCAAAGCCGGCGCCATTGGCGATATCGTTTCTGCAAACTGCTACTGGAACCAGCAACAACTTTGGCACGTAAAACCACAGCCCGGCTGGACAGAAATGGAAGCGATGTTGCGCAACTGGATCAACTGGTGCTGGCTTGCCGGCGACCATATCGTCGAACAACACATCCATAACATTGATGTTGTAATCTGGTTCAAAAATGCTTTGCCCACCAAAGCCCTCAGCTTTGGCAGCAGGCAGCGCAGGATAACCGGAGACCATTACGATTTCTTCAGCACCGATTTTATATTTGAAGACGGCTCTCACCTCCATAGCATGTGCCGGCAGATTAACGGCTGCAGCAACAATGTGAGTGAACATATCACCGGCACCAAAGGGACTTCCGACTGCAAAAGCTATATCCGCGATGATAACGGCAATATGTTATGGCAATATCCCTATTCAGAGCAAGGCTATGACGATGGAGGCGTGATGACAGGCCGTGTTAGCGTGAGTCCGTACGACCAGGAGATCATCAATCTGATAACGGCCATCCGCAACGACACCCCATTAAACGAAGCTGAAACCTGCGCCAAATCAACCTTGGCAGGCATCATGGGACGTATGTCTGCGTATACCGGAAAAGAAGTCACCTGGGAAGAAGTGATGAACTCCAACTTACGCCTCGGCCCTGAAAAACTTACTTTTGGAGATGTGGGCATCAAAGCAATTATTCCCGTGCCGGGTAT
>SLDN01000207.1 GCA_007125275.1 Bacteroidales bacterium
CAATGCACATTGCTATTGCCGGGAACATAGGATCAGGAAAGACAACCCTTGCAGGTTTGCTTTCAAAGCATTACAAATGGGAAGCCCATTACGAGGATGTGGACACAAACCCTTACCTCAATAACTTTTACGAAGACATGAAGCGGTGGTCTTTCAACCTGCAGATTTATTTCCTGAACAGCCGCTTCAGGCAGGTCGTTGAGATCAGGAAAAAAGAGTTTACCGTCATTCAGGATCGCACCATCTACGAAGATGCATACATTTTTGCACCCAATTTGCATTCCATGGGGCTTATGTCTTCAAGAGATTTCAACAATTATTCAAGCTTGTTTGAGCTGATGAGCTCATTCATACAAGCCCCTGACCTGCTCATCTACCTGAAGGCGAGTGTGCCAACACTCGTTAGCCAGATACAAAAGAGAGGTCGCGATTACGAAAACTCCATCCGCCTCGACTACCTCAAAAAGCTTAATGAACGTTACGAAGAGTGGATAGCCGGATATGAACTCGGAAAGCTACTGGTAATCAATGTTGACGACATCAAATTTGAGGAAAGCCAGGAAGACCTTGGAAAGGTGGTGCACAAAATTGACGCTGAAATACACGGACTTTTTTAACCACCATGCAATTTATCGGCATCATACCAGCGCGTTTTGCATCCAGCCGCTTCCCGGGAAAGCCCTTGGCTGTGATCAATGGCAAAACAATGATTCAGCGCGTGTATGAGCAGGCGCTTAAATGCAACTTGCTTAACGAGGTCGTTGTGGCTACCGATGACGAGCGCATTTATGAGCACGTAAGATCATTCGGCAGGGTTGTTATGACAAGCACCTCACACCGCAGCGGCACCGACAGATGCCTGGAAGCATTCAACATCGTCAACCATCACAATCGATACAGTGACGAAGATGGGCTCATCAACATCCAGGGCGACGAACCCTTTGTTGATCCCGGGCAAATAAGCATGCTCGCAGGAATGCTGCAGGACCCCGCCAAAAAAATCGCAAGCCTGGTGAAAAAAATATCCTCCCCGGAAACCTTTTACAACCCCAATGTGGTGAAAGCGGTCAGATCATCAAACGGCAAAGCCCTTTACTTCAGCAGGGCAGCAATCCCACACCTTCGAAACGACACCATGCAGGAAGACCAGCTGCCGGACCATGCTTACAAACACATCGGCCTGTATGGTTTTCGTATCAGCACGCTGAAACAAATTGCAGCCATGGAAACCAGCATACTGGAAAATACAGAATCGCTCGAACAACTTCGATGGATAGAAAACGGAATTGACATTTACCTCTCTGAAACCTTCTCAGAAAGTATTGCAGTTGACACCCCTGAAGATCTGAAAAGAATTGCAGAGAACCCATAAATAACCCACAGCAAGTATAAAAATCAGCTTTATCTGAATTTTTTCGTAACTTAGTTGGCCATTTCCAAGTAAAAAGAAATAAAGACATTCATTAAAAGCCTGCTTTTTTTATGAAGATAGGAAAATACATCAGCGAACTGCTGCATAGTTACGATTCGGTCTTGCTACCGGGCGTTGGCACATTTACTAAAAAGTATGAGCCTGCCCGATTTATTCCCGAACAAAAAATCGTAAAGTCACCGGCCAAGGTGGCACATTTCAGTCCTGAACCCAAGCATGGCGACACACCATTAACAGATTACATTGCGGAAAAAGAATTCATAAGTGTCGAAGAAATCAAAGATCATTACGACAAGTTGGCCAGGGAGTATGAACATGCGTTGGAAGCCGGAGACATAGTGGAGTTAGCGCATATTGGTTCATTTTACAAGAATACGGACGGCAGTCTGATATTTGAGCCCGATCGCCAAATCAATTATATTGCCAACGATACGGGAGTTGCAGAGGTTAAAACTCCGCCCCCTGTGACTGCCGGAGATAAAAGTACAGCAATTGCAGCAGGCAGGACCGCCACAAAAAAAACGGATTATCAGGATAAACCCAAAACAAAAAAACAGGAAGCCATGTCAGAACCCGCAAAAAAAGACAAGAAGGAAAAGCCCGTATTGTCGCCTGCCCTGAAATGGGTTGCAATCATACTGATCCCTTTATTGATTATCCTCATCATCTTATTTCTGAATTACAACTTTTTCTTTGGCGATGGTGGGTTTTTTCGTCAGGTTAAGCAGCCCGTACCAATTGAAGAACCAGCCATTGTGCCTGTACCGGATATCATTGAAGAGCCTGTGGTAATAGAAGAACCGGAAGAGGAATTAACGGATGTTACGGTGGAAGTGCCGGCCTTCGATCCCTATGCAGAACCCCCAAAACCGTTACTCGACAGACCGGTGTATATCGTAGTGGTGGGCAGCTTTCGCAATGAAGATAATGCCAGCGAACTTGCACTGCAGTTGCGGAAAGATGGCAAACAACTTGCCAGCGTCCTCGACCAAACACATGCAGGTTTTTACCGGACATATTCCGGATTCTATTACCATCTGAACGAAGCAAGAACCCATAAAGCCCAGTTGCCTGACGAGCTCCGGGAAGTTGCATGGATACTGCATCGCTAAGTTACTTATCAGCAATACCTCTAACCTGCCGTGCCTAAGAATAAGCTAAAAAAATTTGCAGAGATCAACAGCTTTTCGAATGTTTTACAGCCATCAGCACGCCCTGACGGCACATTCACCAACTTCCCCTACAAAGGAAAGTGGAAGCGTTCTTTTTTCAGAAATACAAACCCCATAGTACTGGAAATCGGTTGCGGTAAAGGCGAATACACCCTTGCACTCGGCAATGCATTTCCGGACACAAACTTCATCGGTATCGATATCAAAGGCGACAGGATATGGCACGGTGCAAGTAAGGCATTGAACGAAGGTTTGCCAAATATTGCGTTTTTGCGGGCACAAGCCGAAATGATCAACGACTTCTTTGACACAGAAGAAGTGTCCGGCATCTGGCTTACCTTTCCTGATCCATTCGAAAGAAAAGCCAAAGCCAAAAAAAGACTTACATCGCCGCAGTTTCTGGAACGCTACCGCCAGATTTTACAACCCGCAAGCCCCATACAGCTAAAAACCGACAACACATCGCTGTATCAATACACCCTATCCATGATTGAAGAGGAGAAACACAAATTGCTATCCCAAAGCTTCAACCTGTATGCTGACAACCAGATCAGCGAACCACTGCTGAAGGATATCCAGACATATTATGAACAGATCTTCCTCAAAGAAGGAAAGCCAATACATTACTTAAAATTCTCACTTAATGTCAGCAAGCCCGCATGAAAGCACGTTTTTTGACAGGGTTTATGACGTGGTACGCAAAATACCGCCCGGTCACATCACCACCTATGGTGCCATCGCCTCATACCTGGGCAGCCGCGGCAGCAGCCGAATGGTGGGCTGGGCAATGAACCACTCACATAAAGCCGATCCGGAACTCCCCGCCCACAGGGTCGTGAACCGCCTTGGAATCCTTACCGGAAAACACCACTTCGGCAGCAGCAATATCATGCAACAACTGCTCGAAAATGAAAATATCCGGGTTGTCAACGATCAGGTCGTTGACTTTGATAAACACTTCTGGGACCCCCTCAAAGAGCTTTGATATTGCGGCATTCATCTGCTTCACCCCGTAACTCCCAAAAAAAACCCTCCCAGGCAAGGCAGCGGAGAAAGCGAACAGCGAAACGATTACATCCCTGCGTTCGAA
>SLDN01000221.1 GCA_007125275.1 Bacteroidales bacterium
AGTTTTTTAATGAGAAAAAGGGGTATGGATTTATCATCGATGAAAAGACGGAGAAAGATGTATTTGTACACCACACAGGCTTGTTGGACCCTATTGCCAACGATGACCGTGTTAATTTTGAATACTCTGAAGATGAAAGAGGAAAGAAGGCAATTAATGTTAAGAAGGAAGCCTGAAATTCCATATCTTATCACGGCTTGTAAGGCTCCGCTTATCCAAACGGAGCTTTTTTCTTTTTGCGAAACAAAATTTTTGTACTTTTACTAAAAAAAACCATGATTACAATAGGTATAACCGGCACGCTGGGTGCAGGTAAGGGCACAGTTGTTGATTACCTTGTGAGCAATAAAGGCTTCAGGCATTACTCGGTAAGGGATTACTTACGCAAGGAACTTGAGAGCCGCAATATGCCCGTTAACCGCGACACGCTAACAGCTATTGCCAACAGTCTGAGGGCCGAACATGGCGCATCCTATCTTGTTGAACAGCTTTTCCGGGAAGCACAGAAAGATGGTCAAAACAGCATCATTGAAAGCATTAGAAACGCCGGCGAGATCCACAACCTGCGCCAAAAGGAGGGCTTTTATCTGCTGGCCGTTGATGCAGAAGCCCGGTTGAGGTACAAACGCATTCGAAGCAGGAACTCCGAAACCGACCAGGTTTCTTACCACAAGTTCATGCAGAACGAAGATAGAGAGATGCACTCGGCTGATCCCAACCATCAAAGCCTTTTGGCCTGTATCCACGTCGCAGACTTCGTCATCGTAAACAACAGCAACATCATTAATTTGCACCGCAGTGTTGAAGACTTTCTCAACGCCATAAAATTCAAGAGCAAGTAAGATGAAGGATGATTCCTACCGCCGGCCGAGCTGGGACGAATATTTCATGGAAATAGCACATACCGTAAGCAAACGCGCCACTTGTGATCGCGGGCGCAGCGGTTGTGTGATTGCTCGTGACAGGCAAATACTTGTTACCGGGTATGTTGGGTCTCCGATCGGACTGCCGCACTGCGATGATGCCGGGCACCAGATGAAAAAGGTCCTCCACGAAGACGGGCACACCACCATGCATTGTGTGCGCACCGTGCACGCTGAGCAAAACGCCATTTGCCAGGCAGCACGACTCGGCATCAGCATATCAGGGGCAACACTCTACTGCAGGATGACCCCTTGCCGCGTATGTGCAATGCTGATCATCAACTGTGGAATAAAACGCGTTGTGTGTGAGAAAAAATACCACGCCGGACAAGAGTCTGAGCAGATGTTTGTCGATGCCGGCGTGAAAATGGAATATTTTACGGAGGAGATTTTAAAATATAAAGACCAGTGATTAGTTGATCTCCCGCTCATACTCTTCGTTGAGCAACCTCAACACCTCATCCGTAATATCGTGGGCCTTGTTGGCATGGAGTATGCCCCCTCCCCTGGCGTAGCCAAGTATGAAATCGTACCCCTTCTCTTCATTGTAACGATCCAGAAAGTCCCCGATCTTATCCAGCAACTCACCGTTCATCTCAAACTCCTTTCTCGCCAGGCGGTCACGATATGTATCACTGAGTTGATAAAGATCCTGCTGTTGGCTCATCAGCTCCCGCTCAAGCACCTGCGCCTGCTCCATTGTCACATGACCACGTTCTATGTCGCGCTGAAACCGCTCCACCTCGATCTGGAAATTGCGCTGACGCCGCTCCAGGTCATTCTCCAGGCGACGCTGCTCAGCTTCAAAATCAGCACGCATCTTCAAAGCAAGCATATAATCATCCATCAACACCTCATTGTCTACATAAGCAATGGAGTTGACTGCATCCGCGATCTTTCTCTCAACAGCAACTGCAGGACGATCACTCTCAATGTATTCCCTGTTGTCAGGACCAAAGAAATGCATGCCATACAAAACAATCAACCCAATAAAAAGCACAATGTTGATGATTATGCCACCCGAATAAACTTTCTGTTTAGTCATCTTTTAATTTAATAATAAAGAACAAATGATTAACTTACACAATAAAATTGACCCTCCTCAGGCAACCATCAACTATAAACCATGAACCATGAACTGTGAACCATGAACTGTGAACCAGCACCTAGTTCCCCATTTCGGACATAAACCGGATGCGCATCAGCCGGACCTCATCTTCGGTGAAGTCATCTTCACCAAGCTCTTCAAGGGCAACCCTGAAGGAATCGGTTTCAGCAGTCTTAAAATAATCAAATATTTCCTCCTGTTTGTCAACATCCACTGCTTCATTGATGTAGTATCGGATATCGATCTTTGTTCCGGATGCTACGATGCTTTCGAGTTCGTGCAGGAGCTCGTCAAAGTCAATCCCTTTGGCATCAGCAAGATCTTCGAGTGATACTTTGCGATCAATATTTCTGATGAGGTAAACTTTCAGGCCAGATTTATTAACTACAGATTTTACGACCATATCCATTGGCCGTTCGATCTCATTTTCTTCTACATATCTTGATATCAGCTCAATAAAAGGCCGACCGAAACGTTCGGCTTTGCCCGACCCTACACCTGTAATTTGTTTCAGTTCGTCAATTTTGACGGGATACTGAATGGCCATGTCTTCAAGGGATGGATCCTGGAAGATCACAAAGGGAGGCAGGTTATGCTTACGCGCGATTTGTTTCCGAAGGTCTTTCAGAAGCGCGAACAGGACCTTGTCGGTGGCACTTGTTTTCTGAACCATCCCGGATAATGCTTCACTTTCATCAGGATTGTCATAATCGTGATCTTTGCTCATCATCACCGATTTTGGGTTTTCAAGAAAGGCCTTGCCGTCATCGGTGAGCTTTAGTGTTCCATAATCCTCAATATCTTTTTCAAGCAACCTTTCAATCAATGACTGACGCAGAACGGCATACCAGAACTTCTGGTCATAATCGGCGCCCTTCCCGAAAACCTCTAACTTATTGTGTTTGCAGGATTTAACGGTAGCGGTACTTTTGCCCATAAGTACGTTTATTACATGTTTGGGTTTAAAAATCTCTTTTACAGCCAAAACGGCCTCTAACAGCTGGCAAATATATTCTTTTCCTTCAAACTTTTCTTTCGGATTTAAACAATTATCGCAAGATCCGCAATTTTCTTTTTCATATATCTCACCAAAGTAGTTTAATAGTGTTTTACGCCGGCAAATGGATGATTCTGCGTAGGCGACAGTTTCCATCAGCAGTTGCATACCAATCTCCTGCTCGGCAACAGGTTTGCCTTTCAGGAATTTTTCCATTTTCTGGATATCTTCATAGGAATAGAATGCGACGCAATTGCCTTCCCCCTCGTCGCGACCGGCCCTGCCTGTCTCCTGGTAATAGGCTTCAAGGCTTTTGGGGATGTCGTGATGTATCACATAGCGCACATCGGGTTTGTCGATTCCCATTCCAAATGCGATGGTGGCGACGATCACATCAGCATCTTCCATAAGAAACTGATCCTGATTGGACACCCTTACGGGAGAGTCAAGTCCGGCGTGATAAGGAAGGGCTCTGACGTTATTGACCTGCAGGGTCGCCGCCAGTTCTTCCACCTTTTTTCGGCTCAGACAATAAATGATGCCCGACTTGCCCTCCTGTGACTTCACATAACGAATGATGTCACGGGAAATATTTTTTGTCTTGGGCCGTATTTCGTAATACAGGTTTGGACGGTTAAAGGAAGATATGTAGCGACTGGCAGTCAT
>SLDN01000102.1 GCA_007125275.1 Bacteroidales bacterium
AACCACAGATGGCTGTTTTTGTGAAATATGAATATTGGTTCACCTATATTACAGAGTTACACAAGCGGCAGATACCAATGGTGGTCATTTCGGCCATATTTCGTAACGAACAGTACTTTTTTCGCTCCTGGGGGAAATGGTTTCTTAAGCATTTGCAGTTGATCAAATGCTTTTTCGTTCAGGATGAGGCCTCCGCAAAACTATTAAAAACCTATGGTATTGAAGATGTAATCGTTGGTGGCGATACCCGTTTCGACAGGGTTTGGCGACTCAGGCAGTCGCCGGTGGCTTTTCCCGAAGTGGCTGCATTTGCGGGTGATGATGTGGTAATGATAGCAGGAAGCACCTGGCCCAGGGATGAGCAGGCCCTGAAACCACTCCTGGAGGATGTGTCAACATCTATGAAATTCATCATTGCACCACACGAAGTAAACGAAGAACGACTTAAATATATTGAGGCACTTGCAGGTTCGGGAAGTATCCGGCATTCGCAGCTGGCCAAATCTTTCGCAGCTGGCAGAAGCATCGATACGGATGCCAGGGTGCTCATCATTGATTCGATAGGCAAGCTTTCCCACCTTTATCAATATGGTAAAATTGCTTTGATTGGCGGGGGCTTCGGCCAGGGCATTCATAACATCCTGGAGGCAGCCACTTTTGGCTTGCCGGTATTTTTTGGACCCAATTATCATAAATTTGCCGAAGCACGGGAGCTGATCAGTCGGGGTGGTGCGTTTAAATTTGAGACAGCTGATGAATTGAAGCAACAGGTTCAAGCCTTGCTGGCTGATAAACAAGGACTGCAAAAATGCACTGATATTTGTCTTAAATATGTAGAATCCAAAAAGGGCGCAACAGATGTTATCATTAAACATCTGGGCGAATGGCTGGATTAAGCTCGAAGCTGGAAGCTGGAAGGGTTCGCGGCCCATTTAGCTCGAAGCTGGAAGAAAGAAGAAGTAATTGCATTGTTCCTGGGTGATGGGCACCCATCTCCCTTGGGAGAGGGGCCGGGGGTGAGGGCAAATAAACCCGAAAAAAGATGAAAGAAGAATAAAACGGTTAAGGGAGATTTTATTACGTATGGGTCGATCTGTAGGGCCCGCCCCAACCAACGCTTTCTTTCTTTTTTGAGAAGAGAAAATTGTCGTTACCATCCTTATCTCCCTCTTCCTGGGCCTCATCTTCCTCATCTTCCTCATCCTCATCTTCTTCTTCCCATTCATACCGGTCACGTTCTGGCCCCTTGTCGCGGTGAAACCAGGCGAGCAGAACACCGGCAAGCATCCCGGTAAGGTGTCCTTCCCATGAAATATTTCTCTTTGGGAAAAAGTCGGGAAACACACCCCACACCATGCTGCCATAGAGAAACATCACCAACAGTGCAAAGGCAAGCAGGTTTTTATTGCGCTTGATCAAGCCAGCCGTTATATGAAAAGCAGTGAGCCCGTAAACAAGCCCGCTGGCGCCAATGTGAATGCTGCCCTGCTTTCCCAGAATCAGCAACCATAAGCCTGATATGATGAAAAGCTGCAAAAAGACTGTACGGCTCACTTCCTTGTAATAATAAAAAAGGGCCGTCCCCAGGAAAAGCAATGGCAGGGAGTTGGATGCCAGGTGTCCAAAGTCTTTGTGCAGAAAGGTGTATGTGAAAATGCCGTATAACCCCTGCAGGCTGCGGGGCGCCATCCCATATTCTGACAAACTGATGTTTGTGGCAACCTCCAGCAGCTTGACCACCCACATTATGGCCACGAAGATTATCGGCCACATGGCACTGCGGATGATTTGCTGCCTTTCAGCAACTAATGACTGGTTGTGGGTTGCTTCCATAATGGTTTGGCTTCATGCAAAAGTAAGCTTTTCTTTTTCAACCACAAGGCTGTTGAATATGTCAGCCACGGTTTTGTTAAATTGTTATGAAATGATTCAAGCTGTTGTGCTCTTTTTTGCTTCTGAAAAATATAACCAACAGATAAATTTAGTACATTTGCAGAGAACTGTTTTGTGCTGATTATTGTCTGTAAAACATTAATATTTATTGATTTTTGTGTGATATTTAATTATATGTTTAAGAGCATATTTGTTTGGTGAAGAAATTCTCATGTTATTATAGAATATGCAATGTACTTGCTGCATCAGTACCCGCAACCATGTACCCGCAACCATAAACTTTGAACCACCAACCCGTTACCAGGAAATATCAATTCACATTATAAACTAAGTTACATGAAATGCCCATGACAGGATTTTTGACACACAGGGGGATGATTATCACAAAATTTGCAACAATCTGTGCTTCTAATCTGCGACAATCTGCGAGAACAAATAAAGTTACACAGAGTAACACTGAGTCATAGAAGTCTCACAGAGACAAAACTCCGTGCACCTCTGTGTAAAACTCTATAAAACTCTGTGGAACTCTGTGAAACAAAAGAAACACAAAACATTGAATAATAATGCATAACGAAAATATAAACATATGAAAAAACATTTTGATCCCGCAACCAGGATACAATCACTTCTCCAATTTGGTGAATATGGTGATGTAAATCCATCAGTTACTGATTCGGCAACTTTCACATTTATGCAGGCCAAAACCATGCTTGAAACCTTCAAGGGGGAGGCCGAAGGCTGCTTTTTGTATTCACGTCACTGGAATCCCAGCAACAAATACCTGGCTGATGCACTGGCAGCAATGGAAGGCACAGAGGCTGCATGGGTAACGGCATCAGGGATGGGAGCCATCACCTGTGCGATTTTGCAACTTGTCAACAGTGGCGATCACATTGTTTCGAGCCGCACCACATACGGAGGCACTTTTGCCTTTTTAAAAAACTACCTGCCAAAATTCAACATTGAGGTCAGCTTTGTAGACATTACCGATCTTGAGGCAGTTAAAAAAGCCATCAAGCCCAATACGAAAATTATTTATACGGAGTCGGTCACCAACCCGATGCTGCAGGTGTCAAATATACCCGCGCTTGCCGACATTGCAAATGCCAACGATTGCAAGCTGATGGTTGACAACACCTTTACGCCAATGATCCTGGCGCCCGGCAAACTTGGCGCACACGTGACCCTTTATAGCCTAACAAAATTTGTAAACGGCAAGAACGATTGCGTTGCGGGTGCGATTTGCGGCAACAATGATTATATCGCATCGCTGATTGATGTGAATGACGGCACGGCGATGCTCCTGGGTCCGGTACTCGACCCCTTCCGCTCCTCGAGCATCCTGAAGAACATGCATACGCTGCACATCCGCATGAAACAGCATAGCCACAATGCCTTGTTCCTTGCTGAAAAATTTAAAGAGGCCGGGGTGAAAGTCATTTACCCGGGTTTGCCGGATCATCCCGACCATGAATTACTGAAAGAACTGATGCATCCTGATTTCGGATTTGGCGGTGTGCTCGCCGTTGATATGGATGACTTTGACAAGGCGTCACTGCTGATGGAGAAAATGGAACTGGCCGGCGTTGGTTACCTCGCTGTAAGTCTAGGCTATTTTAAAACGCTGTTTAGCAATTCCGGGAAAAGCACGTCCAGTGAAGTACCGGAAGAGGAACAAAGAGAAATGGGTATGAGCGAAGGGCTGATCAGGTTTTCTGTTGGACTGGATCACGACATTCAAAACACCTGGGAGCTAATAAAGGGTTGTATGCGTGAACTTTAAGAGTGTTCTG
>SLDN01000212.1 GCA_007125275.1 Bacteroidales bacterium
AAATACAAAACATTGATATAAAGCACATAACATAATTATAAACATATGAAAACCACTTTCGGACCACAAAAAATCATGTTTCCTTGTCCGGTTGCCCTGGTAGTGACCGGAACCATGGAAAGCGCCAATATTGTGACCATTGCCTGGGTGAGCCTGCTGACCAGTTTGCCACCCAGCATAGGGATATCTGTTGGTCAAAAGGGTTTCTCCGGCGAAGCCATCAAAAAGAACAAAAACTTCACCGTAAACATTGCCACAGTTGATATCATGGTGGAAGCAGATTTTTGTGGCATCACCTCCGGCAAGGAGATTGACAAGTTTGCGCACAGCGGGCTCACCAAAATGCCTGCAAAAGTGGTGGCATCTCCCATCATCAAAGAGTGTCCGCTCAACATTGAATGCCAGCTCACCGACTGGGGCATTGTTGGGCGCACCAATCACTTCGTTGGTGAAATCGTGGAAACGCACATAGATACCAACATGCTGAAAGACCCTGCACATTACGGTTCTGTTGACATCGGTGCCTTCAACCCCCTGATCTACATTGGGGGCGCACGCCAATACAGGAAGATAGGCGAAAAAGTGGGCGATGCATACAGCATTGGAAATGCACTGAAAAAATAATGCAGCACTGAGCTCCGCTTAGCAGAAAAATAAATACAAAACTTATTTGGCCATTTGTGAACCAGGACTCCATGTCAAATAAACAGCAGGATAAACAAATATTCACACTTACACAAGTGGCCAACAGCATCCGCAAAACGATCCAGGAGCGTTATAAGCGTGCTTACTGGATAAAGGCAGAGCTTAACAAACTCAACTACTACCGGCATTCAGGACATTGCTATCCTGACCTGGTTGAAAAAAAAGATGGTAAAATATCCGCCCAACTCAGGGCTATTTTGTGGAAAGATGATTATCGCCTGATTAATAGCCGTTTTGTTGAAGTACTGAATGAGCCGTTAAAAGATGGCATCAAAATTTTGTTTTATGCCCGCATCACCTTTGATCCTCTCTATGGATTGTCTTTGCGCATCCTCGACATTGACCCCTCTTTTACACTTGGTGATCTTGAAAAAGAAAAGCAGGATTGCATCAGGCAGCTGCACAAAGAAGGCCTTTTTTACAAGAACAAGCAGCTTAAATTGCCACTGCTGCCAAAGCGAATTGCCATAATATCTGTAGAAACCAGCAAGGGTTATGCAGACTTTATCCGGATTATTGAAGGCAACCCATGGCAATATGGATTTTTCCATATGCTGTTCCCTGCCTTGTTACAAGGCGACAAAGCTGTATATTCCATCATCAGCCAGTTACAAAATATTAGCCGCATAAAACAACATTTCGACCTCGTTGCCATCATCAGGGGTGGCGGTGGCGACATCGGGCTGTCGTGCTACAACAAATTCCTGCTGGCAAAGGCTGTAAGCCAGTTCCCGCTGCCGGTGCTTACAGGCATCGGGCATGCCACCAACGAAACGGTCACCGAAATGGTGGCTTTCGCCAATGAGATCACCCCAAGCAAGCTCGCTGAATCGCTGATACAGCACTTTCATAACTTTGCCGTCAACATCAATGAAGCAGCTCAAACCATAAACAGCAAAGCAAAACGTGAGCTTCAATACGCAAATCAATCTTTCAAGGATCATGTGCACATGTTTCGTAACAATGCATCGGGCATATTGACCATGCATAAAAGCCACCTGAAAGAACATACCCGGGCACTGGGCAGAGAAGCCTTTGTTTATGGAAGGCAGATAAAAAACTATGTTCTTAAACAGGAAGAGACCAGGCTTCTCAAACTAACAAAGGAAACCATCATGGCAAAGAACACCCTGATGTCAGGTTGTCAGACATCATTATCTGCAGCAGCTCCCGGTCAAACAGCAAAAGAGAGGCAAGAGATAATCATTTTGAATGAAAAAGTTGAACAGCTGAAGCCTGAAAATGTGCTAAAAAGAGGTTATAGCATCACCCGTTGCCGGGGCAAAGCAATAACGAAAAAAGAACAGTTAAAAAAAGGAGATATCCTGCACACAACACTTTTTGATGGCAGTGTTATCAGCGAAGTAATGCCGGAAAACAAATAAATGAATCATGAAGAAGAAACACAGTTATGCAGAGGCTTTTAGCGAGCTACAAAAAATCGTAAGGGAATTGGAGGACGGTGAGATCGGTGTTGATGATCTTTCAGAGAAGGTTAAACGGGCTGCTGAGCTTATTCGCATTTGCAAGGAGAAGTTACAGCATACGGAAGAAGATGTGCAGCAGATACTGAAAGAACTGGAAGGTTCTGATGAGCAGGAGAGCTAAAAACACATCGATCAGCATTCATTCAGCCCTGACTATTCGTCAATACGCTTTAGGATTTCAGCACTGCGGTTGCCATATGGCAAACTGCCGCCTTCATCAGCTTTCAGTTGCTTCCAGGCCCTCGAAATGATGATCTCATCAACGTCACCTTTATCGCAGGCAACCTCAACGACATACTCCTCGATGCCGTATGTGGCAATTACACATTTGACAATAGCTTTTCCCATATCTAATTATTTGCTTATCAGAGCACAAAGCCGTTTTACAAAATATCTGAAGCGTTTAACCGCCCTCAAAGTTAAGAAAAAATCTGTGTTCAACAACACAGTAGCAATTTACCGATCAGTTCGCCTTAAATACCAAATATTCTTAAAAAAAAGATCAACAAAGAATAGGTTTGTCGATGCTGCTGCTTCATTCAAAAACAAATCTTTATCAAACACCCACAAATAATAACATTACAAGCTAAAACAAAAATGATTCAGAAAGCTCATAAAGTTGGTTATGATTTTAATTTTTCATAAATTTACACGCTGAAAATTAACCTTTTTATCACAAATTTTTATTAAACCCTTATTATGAAGCCTAGACTACTATTCTTTTTGGTAAAAAAGCTCACTTTGGTTGTTTTTTTATTTATTGGATTGCATCATGTGTATGGTCAGAGTCCCAAAATCAATTTCGAAGCTGAAAAAAGTTTCACAACTGTTACTGTCAACAATTTTGAATCGACCCGTATTCAGTTTGCTTTTGAAGGACTGCACTTCCTGGATGTAATAACCACGGAAGGCATGTTTACTGAGTTGATCATGCCCGGCGGTTACAGCATTGGCGATTTGGGAACACCAAAGCTTCCTGCTGCCAAAAAACTAATTGAAATCCCTTTTGGAGCAGAAGTAAATGTAAAGGTTCTTAGCTACACGACTGAGAGTTATTCTCTTTCTGAATTTGGCGTTGCGCATCCGGTTATGCCGGTTCAGCCTTCGCTTCGCAAGGACATGGACATAAATGAGGTCCCATTTGAATACAAGGCTGACAGTTACACCAAGTCCGCATATATAGAGCCACAACTCGCAACCGTTGAAGTGCTCGGCGTATTAAGGGGTCAACGCCTTGGTGGCATTACCATAGCACCGGTACAATACAACCCCGCTTCAGGAACCATCAAAGTTTATAACAACATTGAGGTGGAAATTCAATATACAGACGCTGATTCTGAGCTAACAAATTACATGAAGGCCTCGACCTATTCGCCATATTTCAACGTGGTTTATAATCAGGTTATCAATCCTTTTGACACCAGAGACATTTTTGATGACCACCCAGATCTGGT
>SLDN01000002.1 GCA_007125275.1 Bacteroidales bacterium
ATTTTTCGCCGCTTCAAATCAGAGGCAGGAAAGTGTCGGAAATGTTTGCTGAAAAGCCAGGCAACCATATTATGGAATCGTTAAGGCTGGCGACCCTCAATGCGCTGTCGGCCGGCAGGCTCAGGAGTGGCAGCCACATCCTGCACAGGCACACCGACCCCATTGACCTGCTTGACCTTGAAGGCAGCAAAAACATAGTAATTGTAGGTGCCTTCCAGACCTACATCCGGAAAATCATGTCCACACGGAACACCCTGCATGTTTTAGAGCTGGAAAAAGAAGCCCTGACGCCGGAGCAGCAGCACTTGTATGTGCCGGCAGCTGATGCTAGTCTGGTGATACCTGCCGCCGATATTGTGATTCTGACGGGTATGACATTGGTAAACAACACGCTGGATGGGTTGCTGGAGCTGATCACTGACCGGCAGCAGGTGGTGGTCACCGGGCCGTCAAGCAGCATTGTGCCTGATGTATTGTTTGCCAACAAGGTGGATATCATTGGTGCCACGCTGATCACTGACGCCGTTAGGCTGCTTGATCTGGCCTCTGAGGCCGGCGCAGGCTATCATCTGTTTCACTATTGTGCAGATAAAGTGTCGATTGTCAAAGCACCTCACGCTTAATGAAAGCCACCACATCTTCAACCTGGTCTATGCCTGTCTCAAAAATGCAGACATTCCCGACATCCCACTTGCGCGCCATATGCGGTACGAGCGATTTGCGAACGACCCAAAGCTGAAGTATTGATGTGCCTGCCAGGATGCGCTCAATGCCAGCAGCCCACCCCAGGTCGTTAATTTCCAGTGGCCCCAGCTCATCCACAACCAGTGCCTTTTTGCCGTGCATGTGCTCCGGATGTAGAATGGCATCTCCTTTTTGTAAACCATCCCGATAAAAATAATATTTGCCAAAGCTCTGTTGGTGCTCATGTTTCTCCGTTGTGCACAGTGGTGTAATGCTGTTGTCGTGAAGGCTGTGCAGATCAAAGCCTGTACGCTGCCCGTCTTGTTGTATGCCAATGGACAGAAAACCGCTAACAGGGATGTTGCTATTTTGCAAACTCCTGATCACTGCACCGGCAAAGCTTGTTTTACCTTGTCCGATGCCCCCGGTTATAATAATTACAGGTGTTTTTCTTTTGTTTTCCGCTTGAAAAGCCATTAGCAGGCTCTCGGCTGCACGGTGTATGTTGTTGAATGAGAAACGACGAAGGCCTGTTTTGCTTTTTTTGTCTGATATGAATGCAATCACGGCGGGCAATGCTGCAAAAGAGAGGTTTAGTGCCTGGTAGAGATTTGCGAATCCCTTGTTGTAGAGGATCATCCTGATTGTCGGATTTTTCATTTCGGTGCTGATGGCCGTAAAGCCGGTTATCAAAACAAAGGCTCTGACATTCATCCGGATGCCAATCAAAAAGCCATCCATGCTGAAGGCCAGTCCTTTGTCAATACCTTCCAACAAAACGACGGCGATTAGCGTAATCAGCATGAAAGGGATCCAAAAAGAAAATCGCTGTATGCGTTTTACGGCTTTCCTGTAGCGGAAAAAGGCAAAAGCAAGGTAGCCTGCAGAGAAGATGGCTGCAGGCAGGATAAATTTGCTGCTTATCAGGAACATTGCGGCAAAAACAGCCAGGATGTTCATGAATAATAAGGGCGTGGCATATTTTTGAGATGATGAACGTGCAAAAAGTTCACTGCTTTTTTTTGTAAAATCGACCTGCAACACATCTTTTTTCTTCGTGGAGGGTTGAGCTGATGTCGTTTTTTTTGTCAAAAACATCCCTTTCCCTGAGAAATAGCCGGCAAGTGCTGCAAGTATTCCTGCGCTGGTATATATGATGGCCAGCAGAAAGAATGCTTCCCGAAGCCCCACATGCTCGAGACGCAGGCTTTGTGCAGAAAAGTGAAACAGGGCGTTCAGCACCCTCACAAGGTCGAAGCCGTACAATATGAGCAGATTGACGGCTTTGTGCATCAGGGCGCTCACGACAGCCAGTCCTCCTCCAATCATGTAACCCAGGAGGTTGCGACCGAAAGCGCGAATGGAAAGCTCTATCATCAATGCTTCCGTAAATATGCCAATCATCGGCCCCAGAATCACTGCGCTGGGTGAGATGGACTTCATCAGGGCAGCAATCAGTCCGGCGCGCCATATCAGCCCCTTGTCCTTCCAGTTTTGTGCGAAAGCAACGAGCAGCCAGACAGCGATAACAGCCAGGCTGGAACCGGAGAAGGGGATGCGCAGATTGTGCAGAAAGCTGCCCAGGATGATCTCCACGGAAGCCCAAAGGCTGCCGAGCACCGCAGCCTTCAGCCAAACCAGCTGCAAGGGTTTATTTATGATGGTTTGCATGATGAGGTCAATGGTTTACTTATCAAACTCCACTACTTCCAGGTCTTTGATCATTGACTTGTCGATGACAAACCTGACCATGGTTATTTTTCTGTGCAAGCCCTGACGACCGGCCGCCCCCGGATTGATATGCAGTAAGTTGAAACGATCATCATGCATCACCTTCAGGATATGCGAATGGCCGCTGATGAAAAGTCCGGGCGGGTTGACTTTCAATATCTGCAGCGCTTTAGATTCATATCTTCCGGGGTAACCGCCAATATGTGTCATCAGCACGTCAACCCCCTCGCAGCTGAATCGCAAAAACTCCGGAAATAGGCTGCGCACCTCCATCCCGTCTATGTTTCCGTGCACGCCCCGTAATGGCTTAATGGCCTGCAATTCTTTCACAGCCTCTATGCTGCCAAAATCTCCAGCGTGCCAGATTTCATCACACGAAGCAAAAATTCGGGGAATTTCCGGATGAATATGGGCGTGGGTGTCGGATAATATACCTATGCGTTTCATTTGTTATCCTGTTTAAAAACAGACAAAATTAGCGTATTCCAGACTTTTTCCACAATTTGTTAATATTTTTCTTGAAATAATGCTTGTTTAAAGCCGCGATTGCCTTATTTTTGCTTTTTATGCCGTTCTTGATAATTAAATGCAGATAAACAAATGGATAGAATTAAGATACTGGACAAGGAATTCGAGAAGAATATTCCTTTTGAACACATTCACAAGGCCATCGTCAGCATGGCAGATGCCATTTACGCTGACCATAAAGACAGTGACCCATTATTTTTATGTGTCTTGAATGGTTGTTTTATGCTGGCCGGCGATTTATTCAAGGAATATAAGGGTGCTTGTCAAATCAGCTTTATTAAGCTTTCGTCCTATTCGGGCACCACAACAACCGGAGAGGTGAAATCTGTCATTGGCCTGAATGAGGACATCAGGGATCGATGTGTCATTATTCTTGAAGACATTATTGACAGTGGCATTACGGTGTCGCACCTTTTAGGCGACCTGGCCGCTTATGCTCCAAAGAGTCTGCAGGTTGCCACCTTGCTGCTTAAGCCTGAAGCTGTGAGTGAGAATGTAAAGCCGGACTATGTTGGCATTGAGATTCCAAACGATTTCATTGTGGGCTATGGATTGGATTATGATGGATATGGAAGAAATTTAAAAGATATATACAAGATCGTCGAATAAATGTTTATTTTTGGGCTGTCACCCCGCTATTAAACTATTAGCTATGATTAATCTCATCATTTTTGGCCCTCCCGGTTCGGGC
>SLDN01000203.1 GCA_007125275.1 Bacteroidales bacterium
CGCGTTTAAGCTTATGAAGGTTTTCTTGTACGTCCATACTTAATGATACTTGACACAAATATAGTCATTCGATGTGAATGCAGTAATTTCTGAACCGACTAATTGATATTTTTGTGTTCCGGCATTTTTTCAATTATTATCTTTGCATCATGCAAGAAATGATATTGGTCCTTGACTTTGGTTCTCAATACACGCAGCTTATTGCCCGTCGTGTTCGTGAGCTTAACGTGTATTGCGAGATACATCCTTATTTTTATCAACCTGAGCAACTCATGCATATCAAGGGCGTGATACTGTCGGGTAGTCCCTTCAGTGTGCGCGATCCTGGGTCACCCAGGCCTGATCTCAGCTGGTGTTTGGGCAAGCTGCCTGTGCTTGGTATCTGCTTTGGTGCCCAGCTGTTAACGGTGATGCAAGGGGGGGAGGTGGCCGCGTCTTCCACAAGGGAATATGGCCGCGCACGCTTGTCTTACATCGCAGCTGATGAACCTTTGTTTTCCGATATTGAGCTGCAGTCTCAGGTTTGGATGTCGCATGCCGATACCATCACCCGCCTGCCTGAAGCGTTCCGGCTCGTTGCACGCACCAATGACATTGGGGTGGCGGCCTTCGGGGCTTTACAGAGCGAGACCTTTGGCTTGCAGTTTCACCCTGAGGTGTATCACACTCCACAGGGAAAGCAACTGCTGCAGAATTTCGTTTCAGACATTTGTGACTGCAGCTGCGACTGGACGCCGGAGTCGTTCATACAAGGCACCGTTGCAAAGCTGCAAGACAGGCTGGGCAAGGACAAGGTGGTGCTGGGGTTGTCCGGAGGGGTGGATTCGAGTGTGGCGGCTTTTCTTTTACATAGGGCTATCGGCAAGCAGCTGCATTGCATTTTTGTTGATAATGGGTTGCTGCGCAAGGGTGAATTTGAAGCTGTGATGGAGTCTTATAATGATATGGGTTTGAATGTGCGCGGCGTGCGGGCGGCCGATCACTTTCTTGATGCCTTGAAGGGGATATCAGATCCTGAACTGAAACGCAAGGCCATAGGACGTGTTTTTATAGAGGTTTTTGAGCGTGAAGCACATAAGATAAAAGCGGTGGAGTGGCTGGCACAGGGTACGATATATCCGGACGTGATAGAGTCAGTCTCTGTTAAAGGCCCCAGCGTGACCATCAAATCGCATCACAATGTGGGCGGCCTGCCCGATGTGATGAAGCTGAAAGTCGTGGAACCGCTGAATGCATTGTTTAAAGATGAAGTACGCAAGGTAGGCCGAAGCCTGGACGTTCCGGCAGCCATCCTTGAGCGCCACCCGTTTCCCGGTCCAGGACTGGGCATTCGGATATTGGGCGAAGTAACTGCTGAAAAAGTAAGGGCACTGCAGGAAGTCGACCATTACTTCATAGCAGCACTTAAAGAACACAAGCTTTATAACAATGTGTGGCAGGCAGCTGCCATATTGCTTCCGGTGCAGTCGGTCGGTGTGATGGGCGACGAACGCACTTATGAAAATGCCGTTGTGCTGCGAGCCGTTGAGTCGACCGATGGCATGACGGCCGACTGGGTGCACCTGCCTTACGAATTCCTTGCCAAAGTGAGCAATGACATCATAAATAACGTAAAAGGGGTGAACCGGGTGGTTTATGACATCAGCTCCAAGCCGCCGGCAACCATAGAATGGGAATAGTTGTTTATTTTTGCAATTTTACAGGCTGTTGAACGTATATTATGTAAACCACCACCAAAATATGGTCAAGACACTTGCATTCTTTTCTCTTTTATGCCTATCCCTCTTCAGCAATCCTTTGTCTGCACAAGAAGGGGTGGTCATAACGAACCGTTCCACCACTATACAATACATTGACGGTCAGCAATATTATTTTCATGCGGTGCTTCAGGGGCAAACGCTCTATTCCATCGCAAGGGCATACGGCGTGAGCCAGGAAGACATCCTGCGAGAAAATCCAGACATCAGAGATGAGCTGCGCTTCGATCAGATCATCCGCATCCCCGTAAGGGCAGAAACTGAAAAACCTGGAGAACCTGAAGAACCTGAAGAACCTGAAGAACCTGAAGAACTGCTTAGTGAAGATCCGCCAACGGATGATGGATTTGTCACTCACCGGGTCAGGCGCAGGGAAACGCTCTTTGGCCTGTCAAGAGAGTATGATATCACCATTGATGATATCTTGCAACACAACCCTGAAGCAAGGGAAGGGCTCAAGATAGGCCAGCTTTTGCGCATCCCGGTCGCCGGTGATGAGGCCCGGAATGATGAAACCGTTATCACCATCCCTGAACACACCGCAGAAGATGTAAATGAGCCACCGGTCGTCATTGAGCCTGATGCAGATCAATATCCTGATTCCGATAGTGAATATTTGGTTTATGATGTGCTGCCCGGCGATACGCGATTTGGCATCTCAAGGAGGTTTGGGGTCAGCATTGAAGCATTGGATGCATTCAATCCCGGAATCGCTGAAGGACTTAATGCCGGTCAGCAGATCAAAATACCCTTAGGCGTCAGCATAGGCACAGTGACTCCCGCAGATGCGGAACGGCCTTACATTTCAATAAGCAGACCCGTCAGGCCGCCGGAGACAGCGATGACTGATGAATACTGCTTCAACCCGGAGCTGAAAGATGAGTACAAGGTAGCTTTGCTAATTCCCTTTTACCTTGAGGCGTTGATCGCAGAGGTTGACAGCCTGAATGATGAGGATGGGGAGATACTTCCTGAGTATACCCTTGACAATCTTCTTTCTGATACTGCCCGAATGGCTGATTTGCGCAACAATTGGCTAAGCGACATTGGCCCTGACCACACATCTTTTTCTTTCATTCATTACTATCAGGGAGTACTGTTGGCACTCGACTCCATCAGGCATCAGGGTGTCAATATCAGGCTTGTCGTTGAAGATGTTTGTCAGGATGTGCGGAAAGCGCGGAAGATAACGGAAGACCCGGAATTCTTGAATACAGACCTTATCATCGGCCCTTTTCACCGGCAATCTCTGGATTACATTGCTGATTACGGCCGCAGACACGGCATTCCCGTAGTGTCGCCACTATTGCCTGATAACCGCCAGCTAAGGGGGTTCCCCGATTTGATCAAGGCAACGCCTTCGCTGGAGACCATGTTGGATGGGGTGGCAAAATATGTTTCTCAAACGTATCCTCAACAAAATATCATCATCGTTCATAACCAGCAACCCGGCGCTGCCCGGGTTATCAAGGCCTTTCAGGATACATTGCTTGCCAATCTGGCAGTCAGTAATTACGTGTATGACAACGTCAACTTATTGCGCGTTAATGGGTATTACTATAATGGCACCTTTGTCGGCAGCCGTCGTACGAATGTACCTGTCATGCTTGATACCGTTTCGGTGATGGTACCTGTTACAGGAATTGAAGACCAGACAATCAGGGTGCCAAAGCCATACAATGTACAGGAGCTGATCTACCGCTATGAAGGGATGCCCGGACTGAAAAAGCTTTTACGGAAAGACCGTCAGAACATCCTGATTACGCTCATTAGCGGTGAACCTTTCCTGTCGGATTACCTGCGACAGCTGCACGCCTTTCGCCGCGATTACGACATCAGCGTATTTGGTATTCCTGAATGGCAGGATTATAGC
>SLDN01000116.1 GCA_007125275.1 Bacteroidales bacterium
CACAGAATACAGCGATAAGGTTCATGGAAAAGGGTTAATGGTTCATGGCAAATGGTTCAGGGTTCAGAGTTCAGAGTTCAGAGTTCAGAGTTCAGAGTTCAGGGTTCAGAGTTCAGAGTTCAGAGTTCAGAGTTCAGAATTCAGAGTTCAGAGTTCGGCCTGTAATTTGTACATTCGCACATTTTCACATTTGCACATTTTCTCATTCGCCTGCCCATCAAGGTTCACGCTTCCTGCTTTGGGTTTTCAACCGCTGGCCAGTTGTTTTCTTCGAAATGCTGAAGTTCGACATTTACGTTAAAGGTCTCTTTCAGGATGTGGGCAAGCTTTTCAGCACAATACACTGACCTGTGTTGCCCGCCGGTGCACCCAAAACATACCACCAGGCTGTTGAAGTCGCGTTCCAGGTAGTTCTCAACGGCAGGTTTGATCAAGGCAACAGAAGCATCGATGAAGTTTTTGACTTTGTCATCCACCTCAAGGTAGTTAATCACCTCCTTGTCTTTGCCGGTAAGCGATTTGAACGCATTTTGCCGGCCGGGGTTAGGCAATGCGCGGCAGTCGAACACAAAGCCTCCGCCGTTGCCGCTCTGGTCGGCCGGTATGCCATTTTTATAAGAAAAGCTGCATACTCTCACTGTCAGGCCCTCGGGGGGTGGTGGCAGTATTTCGGCCGGTGCTATTTCGGATATCTTACGAATCAGGTCTGTAAGGTGCGGGATGTTCTCAGGCAGGTAGCCCTGGACAGCAAGCCATCCCAGGTTTTTCAGGGCATAAGGCACGCTTTGCAGGAACAAGGTTTTTTTCTCAACACCACCACGGAAACCATATGAGCCCAGGGCCTGCAGAATACGCATCATCACAAAATCGTAAAAACTGCGCCTAAAAGCAGCCCTGTCAACTTTGATCTTTTTCTCCAGATGATCCATATAGTGCTCCAGCAGCTCCTGCCTTTGCACCATCGGGATGTTTGCCTTGGCATCAAAAAGCAAGGAAGCGATGTCGTATGCAAGCGGCCCTTTCCTGCCACCCTGGTAGTCAATAAACCACGGGGAGCGGTTAACGATCATGACATTCCTCGACTGAAAGTCGCGATACATAAAGAAATCGGAAGGCGTCTGTAACAGAAGCTCTGTAAAGCGTTCAAAATCTTCTTCGAGAAGCTGCTCATCAAACTGTATCCCGGATATCTTAAGAAAATAATATTTGAAATAGTTCAGGTCCCACATCATCGAATGGCGGTCGAAGGCATGGCGCGGATAGCAGATGCTTAAATCGAGTCCTTTGAATGCATCCACCTGGAATGATGGCAGATAGGCGATGACTTTTTTATACAACGACATGGTTTGCTCATCAAACAACTCAGTGGTTCGGTTGTGTGGCAGCAGTGAAAACAACGTTGAATCGCCCAGATCGGTAAGCAGATAACAATGGGTGTTTGTGTCTTCGGCCAGCACCTGTGGAACCGGCAGGCCAATCTTGTGAAAGTGATGGCTGAGTTTCAGGAAGGCATTATTTTCGCGTGTATCGGGGTTGAAAGCAGCCACGACACTTTTATTTTTGTACCTGATCCTGTAATACTGACGGTTTGACCCTGACGGCGGCAGTGGTGTGATGCTGTCGGGCTCACGGCCATACCAACCGGAAAACAGATCACTGACTACCTTTTCTACGCTCCACTTCATATGATTTCAGCTTTTGGGGCAAATTTACAATTTTGTTTAAAGAAAAAGCCTATTTTTGTTATTCCAAAGAGATCATTTTTAATAATCAAAACGAGAAGCAATGAACCAAAAAAACGCAACAGATATTTTGAAACAGGCCATCATCATGGAGCACAGGGGCAAAGCCCTTTACGAGCAGGTTGCCGGTCAAACCCCGAACGCCGATGTGAAAAAGATTTTCACCGTGATGGCTGAAGAGGAGCAAACACACATAGATTTCTTACAGAAACAATTGGCACATTACGGAAAATCAGGCACTTTTGATAAAAACGATCTGGACGCAGCTCCGGGCGGCGATGCCATTGCCAACACCATCCTGACGGACGACATCGTGAAGGACATCTCGGGCTCAGGTTTTGAGGCTGCAGCCATTTCAGCGGCCATCGACATGGAAACCAAGGCTGTAGACTTTTATTCAAAACGTGCCCAGGAAACGGACGATCCAAACGAAAAAGAGCTGTTCGACTGGCTTGCCAACTGGGAGAAGGGGCATCACAAGCTGCTCATCGACCTCAACAAGCAGCTCACCGAACAGGTTTGGTACGACAACAACTTCTGGCCATTTTAAAAGATTGACATGAAGGTATCTAAAATCACAAAGATTACCACCCACGTGCTTCAGGAGATGAAGCTGAGGGAAAAGAAAATCTCCATGCTCACAGCCTATGATTACTCCATGGCGCGCATTGTAGACAGTGCCGGCATCGACGTGATCCTGGTGGGTGACTCTGCTGCCAATGTGATGGCCGGCCACAAAACCACCTTGCCCATCACGCTGAATGAGATGATCTACCATGCCAGCTCAGTAATGCGTGCCGTAGAAAGAGCCCTGGTCGTGGTTGACCTTCCTTTTGGCACCTACCAGGGCAACAGCCGCGAGGCCTTGCTCTCAGCCATCCGCATCATGAAAGAGTCGAATGCCAATGCCGTGAAGCTGGAAGGGGGCAAAGAGATCATAGAATCCATCGACCGCATCCTGTCGGCCGGCATTCCGGTGATGGGTCACCTGGGGTTGACACCGCAATCCATCAATAAGTTTGGCACCTACGTGGTGCGCGCCACACAGGACGAAGAAGCCCAAAAACTCGTGGAAGACGCCCACCTGCTGGCCGAAGCCGGTTGCTTTGCCATCGTACTGGAAAAGATCCCTGCCGTGCTCGCAGAAAAGGTAACCAAAGAGATAAAAATCCCTACCATCGGTATCGGCGCCGGCAGCAAAGTGGATGGGCAGGTGCTCGTGCTGCACGACATGCTGGGCATCAACCTGGAATTCTCACCACGCTTCCTCAGAAGATACCATAACCTGTACGAGGAGATCAAAGGATCAGTTGAAGCCTATATCAAAGATGTAAAAAACGTTGACTTCCCCAACGAACGGGAACAATACTAAGCCTTTATCCTGAATGGATAGTAATAAATCGCTTGCAGAGAGGGTGCTTTACGAAGACAACCACCTCATCATCATCAACAAGCTGCCTTCTGAGATTGTGCAGGGTGACAAAACCGGCGACCTTCCGCTCAGCGAGGCCGTGAAAGCATACATCGGGCACAAATACAACAAGCCCGGCAAGGTATTTTTGGGCGTGACCCATCGCATCGACCGCCCGGTGAGCGGTGCCGTGATCTTTGCCCGCACGTCAAAGGCCCTCACACGCCTCAATGCGATGTTTAAAGCCGGCAGCCTACAAAAGAAGTACCTCGCAGTGGTCGGCAAAGCGCCACCGGCAGAGAGCGGACATCTTGAGCATCATCTCAAAAAAAATGAAAAGCAAAACAAATCCTATGCCTACGCAGCAGGCACACGGGATGCCAAACGGGCTGAGCTAAAATACCGGCTGGTCGCACAAAGCGATAAGTATTTTCTTCTGGAAATAGAACTGCTCACCGGCCG
>SLDN01000176.1 GCA_007125275.1 Bacteroidales bacterium
ATTTTTTCGCGGGTTTCATCATATACCCAGTCATTGATGTCTGTTCTTACCTGCTCCCTGTTTGTTCGAAAGTTGACCTGGAAGGTTTCGGAGTCATAATGCTGTTTGTTGATTTCAAAAAAGCTGTCGAGGAAGTTGTAATCTTCCTGTGCCCAGAGGCTGTTAGCGATATTCAGCTGTATGTTGTCGGCGGCCAGCTTGTTTAAGGAGGTGAGGTATTCACCGTATTCCTGATGAAATCTGTCCTGATTCCTGTCGAAATGCATTACGGCGGCCATTTCTTCCAGTGTGGCTGCCCGGGCACCGGTATATGTCATGGCCAGTGCCGTAGAGATGCTGAAGGGCGAGACCACCATATTGTCGTCGTCATAAGGGATCTCCTTTAACAGGTCAAAAGCGAACTTGTTGTTTGCTGTTGGGATGGGCATGTGTTCTTCGTGTTGCATAGTGTTGTCGGTTTTGTGGACTTTACGTGAACATCCCACAGATGTAAAAATGAAAGCCAGTAAAGTTGCGTAAACGAAATATTTTTTAGGGCTCATTTTTGTGTGCTTTTTGAGGTTGGTGAAAAAATGAAGCAAACTACAAATTTACGATTATATTTTGAGTAATCAGTAAAGATACCATTACAAAAATTGGGCCGGAGTTGGGTTCCTCCGCTTCGCGCAGGAATTACGTGTTTTGAGTTTCAGTAATGCGCTCGAAAAAAAAGTAAAGGCAATGGCTGCAGAAAGGACCTTCCCAATTCAAAATAATGCATTAAATTTGCAGCTCAAACAACATTAAAAGATTCCTAACCATGAGTGAAACACAAGAAACCATTAAGTGTTTGATATTGGGCAGTGGCCCGGCAGGATACACGGCAGCCATTTATGCTGCGCGTGCTGATTTGCATCCGGTGATGTACCAGGGTTTACAGCCCGGCGGTCAGCTAACGATTACAACGGATGTGGAAAACTATCCGGGTTATCCCGAGGGGGTAAAGGGCCCGGATATGATGGTGGATTTCCAGAAGCAGGCGGAGCGCTTTGGCACCGATGTTCGTTTTGGCATGGCCACAGCCGTTGATCTTTCCAAAAGACCTTTCAAGGTGATTATAGATGAGAAAAAGGAGGTGCTGGCAGAGACCCTCATTATTTCCACCGGCGCATCGGCAAAATGGCTGGGGCTGGAGTCAGAACAACGCTTTAATGGCTTTGGAGTGTCAGCTTGCGCTACATGCGACGGTTTCTTTTACCGCGGACTTACTGTGGCGGTAGTGGGTGGAGGCGATACGGCCTGTGAAGAAGCCTCTTACCTGTCAAAGCTGTGCAAAAAGGTCTATCTGATCCACCGCCGTGATGAGCTAAGAGCATCAAAGACCATGCAGCACCGGGTCATGAAGGCCGAAAACATCGAGCTTGTCTGGAATAGCGTGCCCAAAGAAATTGTGGGTGACAAAACCGTTAATGGCGTGATGATTGAAAATGTCAAGACCGGAAAGATTTCACGCTTAGATGTCGAAGGCTTTTTCGTTGCCATTGGTCATCTGCCCAACAGCAAGATTTTTGCAGGCCAGCTTGATATGGATGCCAATGGTTACCTTATCACCAAACCGGATTCAACGCAAACGAAGATTCCTGGTGTGTTTGCCGCCGGCGATGTCCAGGACCATGTGTATCGACAGGCTGTTACAGCGGCCGGAACAGGTTGTATGGCTGCCATAGAGGCAGAACGCTTCCTGGCTGACAATTAGTGTGCTTTTATGTGGCACATTGCAGCTGAATAACTAATGCAACCCTAACATGACATTTTATGCCTTCTTGACATGTATTGCATTGCTATGTTACATCCAGGCAGCATTATACCTCTTTTTTTATTTACCCCGGACGAAGGTTAACCGCTTATTTTTACTGGTGCTTGCTTCACTGGTCTGGACTTCCTTTTTTTACTTATTGATGCAGTTTGCAGGATCGCCTGACGCGGTATTGAAACTTGACAGGATCAGCTCCATTGGATGGGTTGCATTTCCCTGGCTGATGCTCCTGTTCGTGTATTATGCAACAAATTTGCAACACGATATTGCAAGACGGATTATATATTTTATAATGACACCCCTGGCATTGGCATCTCTCGTCGGCTATATCTGGCTGGCCGATAATATCAGGGTTTTTCTGCGGGCGCATTCAGGATTGTTATATTTTGATGCAAACCACTGGTCTGTATATTATTTTCTTGGGCTGCTTTTCCTAAAGAGTTGTGCTGCGATGATGGTTTGGCTATTCTGGAAATGGTATCAAACAAGAAGGCAAACGGCAAATAGCAAGGCGACAATTTTAATGAGGGTGCTTTTTCTTTCTGTGATGATTTTCATTTCTTTCAATGCATTCAGTCACCTCGTATTGCCATTAACAGGAAACAGTTCGCTGCCACCTGTCATGCACCTCACAGCACTGCCCATGATTGCAGCATTGTTTCTGGGAACCGCTCTGCTGATGCCACAACGGTATTTGCCTGAGATGTTAACAAAACTTTTTATTGAACGGATCAGGGAGTTTGTTTTGTTTGCAGACCACAAAGGATATGTTTTTTCGGCAAACCGGTTTAGTCTGGAGGTGCTTGGTTATGAGACCAATGAAGTAACAGGAAAGGAGTCCGGTCTGTTTTTTAAACCCGGATCTGTGATTCGGAAGTTATTTAAAAATGATGATGATAACGAAAAAAAGCGATCTTTCCTTTGTTATTTGATACCAAAAAATGCAGAAGCTGTTCCGGTTTTGTTAAATGTGACCCGTATTTATGATGAGTTTTACAACCTGATTGGTTTTTTGCTGGTGGCCTCTGATTACCGGCAGGCAAAATTACTGCAAAGGGAACACAAGGCACGCCTGAAGGCAGAGAAAAAGTTGCTGGCCCTTAACGATCAACTCGAAGAGAAGATCAGATTGGAATCCAAACTATTGGCCGCATCCAGGGAGGAACTTCATATTGAGGCAGCCAGGCGAAAAGAATCCAGGCAGCAGATCCTCACTGAATTTGAGGCCAAGGAAAACATGCTTCGGGAGATACATCATCGTGTCAAAAACAATATTCAGATGATGATATCATTGGTAAATATTGAACAAAGCAGAGTTGGTGAGCACTCTCCCATGAGAAATATTTACGGCAGCGTCTCAAACTGGGTGCGCGAAATATCTGTAATACACGATTATTTGTATGACAGTCCTTATATGGGCAAAATCAATTTCAGCAACTTTATCCATAAAATTTCCGGTGTACTCAGAAGCCGGCACCTTAAAATGGAAAACGTGTTTTTCAATATTGCCCTCGCCGAAAATAAACTGAGCATCGATCAGGCAATACCTTGTGGCATCATCACCCACGAACTGATCAACAACTCATTGAGGTTTGCTTTCCCCGGTGGCTTAATGGCCGGTCAGGCGCAGATGGATCAAATACCAACCATCAGCATTGAGTTTTATCACGAAAACGGGCATTATGTTTTGCATATACATGACAATGGCATAGGCTTGCCGATGGGAAATGGCCGTCCAAAAAATATGCATACGGGCTTAAGCCTCGTGGAAAGCCTTGTAACGACGTATTTAAATGGCGAGATTCGCTACC
>SLDN01000114.1 GCA_007125275.1 Bacteroidales bacterium
AACTAAAAACATCTTTGGTAATGGCCATTTCAGTAGTCACCGTAATGGGTCTCGCCAATGTGATCATTTCCCTGCTCAGGAAGGGCATCCCCCCGAGGATTCGCATCATCGTGCAGCTGACCGTGATTGCCGCCCTGGTGATCCTTGTTGACCAGGTGCTCAAAGCCTTTGTCTATGACGTAAGCCGCCAGCTGAGCGTATTTGTTGGGTTGATCATCACGAACTGTATCATCATGGGACGCCTGGAGGCCTTTGCCCTCAACAACAAACCGTGGCCATCGTTCCTGGATGGCGTGGGCAATGCCGCCGGATATGGCTGGGTGCTGCTTGCAGTCGGGTTTTTCAGGGAGCTGTTTGGCTCCGGTACACTGTTTGGCTACCAGGTAATTCCTAACTTTTTATATGAGATGGGCTACGAAAACAACGGCTTCATGATATTGCCCCCAATGGCGCTTATCACGGTAGGTGTAATTATATGGGTGCACCGTCACCGCAACCGCAGCCTGGTAGATATCAGTTAATAAAAGGAAGGTAAAACATTAAAATATAATCTGAAATGGAAGAATTAGTTAGCATATTTGTCCGGTCAGTCTTCATTGACAACATGGTGTTTGCCTATTTCCTTGGCATGTGTTCCTACCTGGCTGTGTCGCGAACCGTAAATACCAGCGTTGGCCTGGGTGCTGCCGTCATCTTCGTGCTGGGCATCACGGTGCCTTTCAACTACCTGCTCGAGAGCTTCGTGCTCGGCAGGGGTGCGCTGTCATGGCTTGGCCCTCAGTTCGCAAGCGTCGACCTGAGCTTTCTGACCTTTATCATGTTCATCGCCATCATCGCCGCCATGGTGCAGCTGGTGGAGATGATCGTCGAGAAATTCAGCCCTACGCTGCACAGCGCACTGGGTATCTTTTTGCCCCTCATCGCTGTCAACTGCGCCATCCTTGGCGGTTCACTGTTCATGCAAGAGCGTAACTTTGCCAACATCGCGGAGGCAACCTCTTTCGGCCTGGGTAGCGGCGTTGGCTTTTTCCTTGCCATCGTCGGCATCGCCGCCATACGCGAGAAGATCAGGTATTCACAAGTGCCCGCGCCACTGCGTGGCCTCGGGATCACCTTTATCATTACCGGGCTGATGGGCATTGCTTTTATGAGCTTTATGGGTATAGAACTGTAAAACAATCTGAAAAAACAAAATTATGGTATTCTTAGAAGCTGGAACCCTTTGGATAATCACACTCAGCGTAGCAATGTTCCTTTTGGTGATGCTGTTGCTGGTGGGTATACTGTTGTATGCACGGTCAAAGCTGGTGCCCTCCGGACCCGTAAAGGTCACCATCAACAATGAAAAAGAACTCACCGTGAATGCAGGTGACACGCTGCTCACTACGCTTTCGCGCGAATCCATTTACCTGCCGAGTGCCTGTGGTGGCGGTGGCACGTGTGCGATGTGCAAATGCCAGATCATGGATGGCGCCGGAGACATCCTCCCCACAGAAGTAGGCTATTTCACCCGGAAGGAGATACAGGACAAGTGGCGCCTCAGCTGCCAGGTGAAGGTGAAGCAGGACCTCGACGTCCGCGTGCCGAAAGAGATATTCGGCATCAAGAAGTGGGAGTGCGAGGTGATCTCCAACCATAACGTGGCCACCTTTATCAAAGAGTTTGTCGTCAAGCTGCCGGAAGGCGAAGTCCTCGATTTCCAGTCGGGCGGCTACATACAGATCGACGTGCCACCCTGCGAGGTGAACTTCAAAGACATCAAAGTGGAAAACAAGTTTCGGGAAGACTGGGACAACCTCAACATGTGGGATTTGAAGATGGTGAACTCCGAGCCCATCTTCCGTGCCTACTCCATGGCCAACCATCCTGCTGAGGGCAACATCATCAAACTGAATATCCGTATCGCCACACCGCCGTGGGATAAAAAGAAAAATACATTCATGAATGTGAACCCGGGGATATGCTCCTCGTACATCTTTGCGCGCGAGCCCGGCGACAAGGTTACCATATCCGGCCCTTATGGTGATTTCTTCATCAAAGACACTGAGCGCGAAATGGTTTACATCGGTGGGGGTGCCGGCATGGCACCGCTGCGTTCGCATATCTTTCACATGTTTCAGACGCTGAAAACCGGACGTAAGGTGTCGTACTGGTATGGCGCCCGCTCCAAAAGGGAGATCTTTTATGAAGATGAATTCAGGAAGATTGAGAAGGAGTTTCCGAACTTCACTTTTAATATTGCCCTCTCGGAGCCGCTGCCCGAAGATAACTGGGATGGCCACACCGGATTTATCCACCAGGTGGTGCTCGACAACTACCTGAACGACCATCCCGAGCCTGAGGAGGTGGAATACTACCTCTGCGGCCCGCCCATCATGAATGAGTCGGTGCTCAGTATGCTCGATAACCTGGGGGTGCCCGAAGAAAATATTGACCTTGACGATTTTGGTGGTTAATTCTTACAGCCCTGTTCATGCAGGGCTGTTTTCGTTATAATTGCATTTTCTCTGATGACAAACAATCGCTTTCAAAAGGCCGGTAAGGTTATTTGGGCAGGTTTTTTTGCCAACCTGTTGCTAACCTTGTTCAAGCTGTTTGCGGGTATTTTTGGCCGCAGCTCAGCCATGGTGGCAGATGCCATCCATTCGGTGTCCGATTTTATTACCGACCTCGTTATAGTCGGCAGCCTGAAAGTGGCCTCGCGACCCAGCGACGGCAATCACAAATACGGACATGGAAAGATCGAAACACTGGCTGCAGCCTTTGTTGGAATTGTTTTATTCGTAGTTGGTGGTGGGATACTTTTTTCAGGAGCAACCAAAATCATTGGTCACTTTGGCGATAATCCCCTCCAGCGACCCGGCATGATTGCACTATATGCCGCAGTTTTTTCAATTGTTGTGAAAGAAGTGTTATACCAGTATACGATGGTATGGGGGAAGCGGACCAATAGCAATGTGCTGATAGCCAATGCATGGCATCATCGAAGCGACGTGTATACTTCGCTGGGCACTTTGCTTGGTATCGGGGGAGCAATATTCCTTGGACAGCAATGGGTGGTGCTCGACCCCATAGCCGCTGTCATCGTGAGCTTTTTTATCTTTAAGATTGCTGTTCAGATCATGCGGGAAGCACTTTTGGAACTCATTGAAACCTCGTTACCTGACAAAAAAGAAAATGAAATTCTCGACATAGCCGGCAGCGTTGAAGGCGTTTACCATCCCCACGACCTGAAAACACGCAAGATCGGCAGCAACATCGCCATCGACCTGCACATCAACGTAAAAGATCATCTTAACATCAAAGAAGCCCACGATATAACCGTTTGCCTCGAAAAACGATTGCGCGATAAATATGGACAGGAAACACACATTTCGGTGCATGTGGAACCGCTTGGGTGATTTCAAATGTGCAAATTTGAAAATTTGAAAATGTGCAAATGTGCAAATGTGGAGATGTGGAGATGTGAAAATGTGGAGATGTGCAAATGTGAAAATGTTCAGAGACGCACGGCCGTGCGTCTGTCATCTTGAAAATGTGGAGATGTGCAAATTGTCTCTGCGGACGGTTAATGCGATGACAGCCCAAGTGC
>SLDN01000111.1 GCA_007125275.1 Bacteroidales bacterium
CAAGCCGGATGTTGTCAGCATGGATCTGAATATGCCCAAGATGGACGGGATGGCAGCGACAAGATATATCATGCAGCACCATCCTGTGCCCATCGTCGTTTCAAGCAGCCTGTATGATCCCTCACAACAGGAAATGGCCATTGAAGTGCTGGAGGCCGGCGCTGTGAGCATCATGCCAAAGCCACCGGGGCCGGGACATCCGGACCACCACCGTGCAGCAAAACACTACCTGAGCTTATTAAGGTCGATGTCGGAGGTAAAGGTGATCCGAAGACGTCCGCATCTCACAACTACCAACAAAATCGAGGCTCCTGTCGCCATCGAAGGCAGCATTCCTGAGACGCTGCAACACACGAACTACCGCTTATTGCTCATTGGTGCATCGGCCGGCGGACCCGAGAGCGTCAAAGCCATACTGGCAGGGATGAAACCGGATTTCCCCCTGCCTGTGATGATTGTGCAACATATCGACTGGCATTTCACCGAAGGTTACAGGCTTTGGTTGCAATCGCATTCCAAAATTCCCGTAGTGGCTGCCGGCGATAACCAGGTGCTGATGCCGGGACACGCCTTCCTCGCCGCAGGAAACAAACACCTGGTAGTCAAAGCGGAAGGCATCGCAGGCTTCAGTGATGAGCCCGCTCACCGTGGACACAGACCCTCGGTAAAGCATCTGTTCAAAAGCGCCGCCGAAACATACGGAAATAAAAGCATCGCCGTTTTACTGTCAGGGATGGGCACCGATGGCGCTGAAGAACTGAAAATGCTAAAAGATGCCGGCGCCCTTACCTTTGCGCAGAACAAGGAAACATCACTGGTCTTCGGAATGCCCGGAGAAGCTGTGCGCTTAAACGCCGCCAGAATGGTCATGTCGCCCGAAAACATCATCAAGTATATCAACGAGTTATTCATCCCATAAACACAAAATTTAATTATGGATAATATATTAAATATCAGTTTTGACAAAGGATATGTGCTTGCTGTAGAAGACTCAAAAGTGCAAGCAAAACGTATTAAGCATTTCTTTGACGAGAACAACATTCCATCAAAAATATGCAACAACGGGGCCGAAGCACTTGAAGCAGCAAAACAGAAAAAGCCGCTGATCATCGTCAGCGATGTGGTGATGCCCGTGATGGACGGTTATGAATTTTGCTGCAACATCAAGAGCAATCCGGAATTAGCAGATACTCCCGTTATTCTTTTGACTTCACTGAGCGATCCCCTCGATATCATTAAAGGCCTGCAAGCCGGCGCAGATAACTTCATCACCAAACCTTATGAAGATGACTACCTGCTCACCCGCATGAAGTACCTGATTGCAAACCGGCACTTTCGCCAGATGGGTTCAGATGAGATGGCTATTGACATCGTGTTTCAAAATCAAAAATTCAAGATCAACTCCGATAAAAAACAAATTCTCAGTCTGCTGCTTTCTGTTTATGAAGCCGCCGTTAATCGTAATGATCAGCTGATAGAAGCCCAGCAACAGCTGGAAGTAATGAACGAGAACCTCCAGGCTGCCAATAAAGAACTTGAAGCGTTCTCGCACACCGTATCACACGACCTGAGATCGCCGCTGAACGGAATTATCGGATTTGCCGAACTGCTGAAATCCATGTATGGTGAAGTACTTGACGATGATGCCAAAACCTACCTGGACAATATGATCAAGTCAGCCTTTAACATGGCCCAACTGATCGAGGACCTGCTTAATTTTTCTAAGTCGGGCAGGGCTAAGATCAGTCCTGAAGTTTTTTTTTTTTTTTTTTTGGTAGAGTCAGTGGTTAATGAACTAAGAGACATAACTTTCAAAGCTGATTACAATGTATATATTGTGAAAGACATCATGGCCAGGGCTGACCCGGGCCTCATACGTATTGTGCTCAACAATTTAGTAAGCAATGCATTGAAATACAGTCAAAACAAAGAAAAACCAGAAATTCATTTCGGGACCGTAGAAAAAGATAAAGAAAAAGTGTTATACTTGCGTGACAACGGGGTGGGTTTTGATATGAACAAGGCCGATGACCTGTTCAGGCCATTCATCCGCCTGCATTCAAACCGCGAATTTCATGGCACAGGGGTTGGACTAAGCACAGTGAAACGGATCATTGAAAAACACGGCGGCGACATATGGTTTGAATCAGCACCCGGCGTAGGAACATGTTTTTATTTCACAATCGAATAGTTAAAAACTTGTTTTAACAATCCTTATGGCATAGCTTGACCTTGTCATCAAAAACAAAAACACATGAACGACAAATCGCATATCTGGGAAAAAAGCCAGTTTGACTCCCTGGTTAACAACATGCCGGGCATCATTTACCGCTGCAAATTCGATCATCACTGGACCATGCTTTTCTTAAGCCAGGGCTTTGAAAAAATCAGTGGATACAAGGCTGAAGACCTGTTGCACAACGCAAAAGAGTCATATGCCAACATCATTTTTTCTGATGACATGGAGATGGTATCAGACGCTATTGACATAGCCATAAATGCCAACCAAGTCTGGGAAATAGAGTACCGTATTTGCCGCAAAGACGGCTCCATACGCTGGGTACTGGAAAAAGGAAGAGCCGTTATGGACGAAGCCGAAAATATTGTTTATCTCGATGGTTTTATCCTGGATATCAGTGACAAGAAAGAAGCCGAGGAAAAGCTAAGGGAAAGTGATGCATACCACCGCAGCCTGGCCGAAAACATCCCTGACATGATTTTTGAGATTGATGATAATGGCGTGTTTCTTAGCTTTAAAGCGGATGATAAAGACCTGTATTCGAAGCCGGAACACTTTCTGGGAAAAAAATACAATGATATTTTTCCTCCCGAAATAGCAAAAGAGATGGAAACAGCCATTTCAAAAGCATTGGCAAGTGGCGAGGTCACGGACCTGAGTTATACGCTTGAGATACTACAAGAGACTCATTTTTACCAGGCAAGAATCACTGCCATCGGAGAAGACAAATTGATCGTTCTGGTTCGGGATGTAACAGCCCAGAAACAAGCTGAAAGTGAGCTGACTTCCTTGAGCAAGTTGCAAACCATACTGCTGAAAATTGCCTCCGAGTACATCAACCTTCCCATTGCCGAGATAGAAGAAGCTACAGCCAGATCGCTCGCTGAGCTGGGCAGGTTTGTGAATGCCGACAGGACGTATATCTTTGATTATGACTGGGAAAACAATGTGTGTAACAACACGCATGAGTGGTGTGAGAACGGCATTGAGCCCCAGATTGACGAGCTACAAGGGGTTCCGCTGGATATAATACCTTACTGGGTTGAAACACACCTGAAAGGAGAAACAATGTACATCCCGGATGTTTTTGCCCTGGATAAAGACGATGGTGTGCGGCAAATCCTGGAACCACAAGACGTAAAAAGCCTGATCACCATTCCGATGATGGAACAGGAAAATTGCCTGGGTTTTATTGGTTTTGATTCCGTCAGAACACATCACAATTACACTGAAAAGGAAAAAGTACTCCTGTCTGTTTTTTCTGAAATGCTCGTCAACATCAGGCACAGGAAAAAAAAAAAAAAAAACCTGATTGCTGAAAAACAGA
>SLDN01000094.1 GCA_007125275.1 Bacteroidales bacterium
ATCAGCGAAAAAAATAATCCGTGTTAATCCATCTAAGCCGACTAATCTGTGGAAAATAAATCCGCGGATAATTAAATCCGTGGATACCCCACCCATCTCAGAAATTTTCCCCAAATTTGTTTCCTGTTTTTCAACCAAAATAATTTCACTCCACAGGAAGCACCTAAATGGCACCACGGCACCAACATAAGCACTGGGATGTACTTGAACCGCTTATCCGCACGATGCCCGGCAAACCCGGTGTTTACCAGTTTCTCGAGCGGCACGGCAAGGTGATCTATGTGGGCAAGGCCAAAAATCTTAAAAAACGGGTTTCTTCATATTTTGGACGTGAAAGCAACTCTATCGGCAAGGTCGGATTGATGGTCAGACGAATAGCTGATATCCGGCATATCGTGGTGGACACTGAACTTGATGCCTTGTTGCTGGAAAACAACCTCATAAAAAAATACCAGCCACGCTATAATGTGTTGCTCAAAGACGACAAGACATTTCCCTGGATATGCATCAAAAATGAGCACTTTTCCCGCATTTTTCCAACAAGGAACCTTATAAAGGATGGCAGCAAATATTTTGGGCCGTATGCTTCTGTGAGGACAATGCATAGCTTGCTCGAGCTCATCAGGCAGTTGTTTCAATACCGCACATGCCGCCTCAGGCTCACGCCGGAAAATATCAAAGCCCGGAAGTTCAGGGTTTGCCTGGAGTATCATATCGAAAACTGCAAAGGACCGTGTGAGGGATTTCAGGATGAAGATGATTACCGGGTGACCATTGACCAGATTCAGCAAATTCTAAAGGGCAACCTGACAATGGTGACTTTGGAGCTGAAACGGCTGATGAAGCAATATGCTGATGAGCATGCTTTTGAGAAAGCCAATCTGGTGAAGGAGAAGATATTGCTGCTTGAAAAATTCCAGAGTAAGTCCACCATTGTAAGTCCTACGCTGAGCAATGTTGAGGTTTTTTCCATCATCAGTGATGAAAGCCATGGCTTTGTGAATACGTTGAAGGTTGTGGATGGTGCCATTGTGCAGTCGCATACACTGGAACTGAAAAAGCGTCTCGATGAATTGGATGCTGAATTGTTGGAGATTGCCATTGCAGAGCTGCGTCAACGCTTCCACAGCGATGCCCGGGAGGTGATTGTGCCTTTCAAAACTGGCTTAACCATCCCTGACGTTAAGTTTGTTGTGCCGCAGCGTGGCGACAAGAAGAAGCTGCTGGAGCTTTCAGAAAGAAATGCGAAGTACTATCGTCTTGAAAAGAACAAGAGACAGGAGTTGGTTGATCCTGAACGTCATACAAAGCGCATTTTGCATCAAATGCAGCAGGACCTGCGATTGCCGGTGAAGCCCCGACACATCGAATGCTTTGACATCAGCAATACGCAAGGCAATTACAGTGTGGCGGCGATGGTGGCGTTCCGCGATGCACGACCCAGCAAGAAAGATTACAGGCATTATAATATTCGCACTGTGGAAGGTGCCAACGACTATGCCTCGATGGAAGAGGCTGTTTACAGACGTTACAAGCGGTTGAAAGAGGAGGAGCAACCACTGCCACAGCTGGTGGTTGTGGATGGTGGCAAGGGGCAGCTCAGTTCAGCGCTGAAGGCACTTGATAAATTAGACCTCCGTAAATCGATGACAGTCATTGGCATCGCCAAGCGCCTCGAAGAGATTTTTTTTCCCGGCGACAGCATCCCGATGTACATTGACAAGAAGTCCGAAACGCTCAAAGTGATTCAACATATGCGCGATGAGGCACACCGTTTTGGCATCACACACCATCGTGGACGGCGCGAAAAAGGCAGCCTGAAGTCTGAGCTGCCCGGAATAAAAGGAATAGGGCCGCTCACAGAACAAAAGTTGTTGAAGCGTTTCAAATCGATGACGGGTATAAAAAAGGCCACCTTTGAGGAACTGAAGGAGACGCTTGGCCAGGCCAAGGCCCGCATTCTGTTGGACTACTTTGCATCTAAAAAATCATAACTTTGCCGTGATATGGAGATTAAGAATTGGTTCGAGCGCTTTTTAATATGGCGTATTAAGCATGTCAGTGAGAAGCAGTTGCTGTTTGTCCTCAGTGTTGTGATAGGGATACTCGCTGCTGTTGCCGCTGTGGTGCTGAAAACCTCGGTGCACTATCTCGAGGGCTGGGTGCGTTCCGTTCCGGGTGAGCATATGGGTAACTGGCTGTTCCTGGTGTTTCCGGTTATTGGCATACTGATCACCGTTTTTTATATCCGCAGCTTCGTTAAAGAAGACATCGGCCACGGCGTGTCGCGCATCCTCTATGCCATCTCACGCAACAAAGGGGTGATGAAGCTGCACAACACCTGGTCGTCCATTGTGGCCTGCACCTTTACCGGAGGCTTTGGAGGCTCAGTAGGAATGGAGGCTCCGATCGTTTCTACGGGTGCGGCCATTGGTTCAAATATTGCACAGGCTGCCAGACTGGGTTTTCGGCGCAAAAATCTGCTGATCGGCTGCGGCGCTGCAGCTGCCATCGCCGCCATCTTCAAGGCGCCTATTGCCGGACTGATTTTTGCTCTTGAGGTCCTGAAGCTGGATCTTACGATGACGGCCATTATTCCTTTGCTGATTGCTACAGTGGTGGGCGCCATCTTTTCCACGATCTTTCTTGGAGAAGGGATCGAATTCTACTTCACAATAAAAGAGCCTTTGAACTATGGCCACTTGCACTTTTATGCATTGCTGGGCGTGATCACCGGCTTGGTGTCGCTTTATTTTACATGGATGATAGGACGCGTTGAATCGCGCATCAAAAAAATTGACCAGCCTTACATGCGTGTTGTTATCGGGGGCAGCCTGCTGGGCATACTCATCTTCCTGTTTCCACCGCTCTTTGGCGAAGGATATTACACCATGCGCAGCATGCTCTCGGGCCAACCCGAAGAGCTGCTGCAAAATACATTATTCGGCCACCTGGTAGATACAAGTGGAATGGCATTCATTGTTTTTCTGTTGCTGGTGCTCTTTTTTAAGGCCATAGCCACATCGCTCACTACCGGTGCAGGAGGCATCGGTGGAGTGTTCGCACCTAGCCTGTTCATGGGAGGTATTACCGGATTCATCTTTTCCCGAACGGCTAACCTTTTCAGTAGCTGGAAGCTTTCAGAGCACAATTTTGCCTTGGTTGGCATGGCCGGCATCATCGCCGGCGTGATACATGCGCCGCTCACCGCCATCTTCCTGATCGCCGAGATTACCGGTGGCTACGAACTGTTTATCCCTCTTATCCTGGTTTCATCAATATCTTACATCACAGTAGTTTATTTTCATCCCCACTCTCTCTATACTAAAAAACTGGCGCAGAAAGGACAGCTCATCACTCATCACAAAGACAAAGCAGTGTTGACACTGCTTGATGTGGACAGTGTGCTGGAAAAGAACTTCGACAAACTCTCACCCAATGAGAGTTTAGGAGAATTGGTCAAGGTTATTGCCAAAGCCTCCCGCAACATATTTCCGGTTGTTGATGATGAAAACCGCTTTCTTGGTCTTGTTCGTTTGGACGATGTGCGTGAGATCATGTTTG
>SLDN01000149.1 GCA_007125275.1 Bacteroidales bacterium
TTCATTGATATGGCTCAGGCTGCAAATCGCAGAAAGCTGTATGAAAAGATGAAGGAGGAGATGAAAAAAGACAGGGCCAAGCACAACGTGCTGCCTCCAAGCAAGTTTGGCCTGGTGCAAATCACCCGGCAAAGGGTCAGGACTGAAACCAGTGTTGAAACCCTCGAAAAATGCCCGGCTTGCAACGGCACCGGGAAAATCAAACCCAGCATCATTCATACCGATGAAATTGAAAGCAACCTGCGTTACCTCATCAGGGAGCAAAATGAAAAATCACTCACGCTAAGAGTGCATCCCTTCATCTTTGCTTACCTCACCAAAGGAATTTTCTCTCACAGAATGAAATGGTTCTTAAAGTACAAGAAATGGATAAAAATGTATCCTTCAACATCCTACCACTTCCTCGAATACCGGTTTTTTAACAAACTGGACGATGAGATCAAACTCTGATACTGGCGCAATGTTGAAAAAAGCCAAACGAAAAGCTTTTTACAATGACAACAAGTAAGCAAACACGGCAGTATAAAGAAAACGAATTAACTGAAAAAGCAAAAAGGTATTGCGCTTACGCAGAAAGGTGCTGCTTCGATGTTGAACAGAAACTGATCAAGCTGGGTGCTGATGCAAACAGCATTCCGGGCATCATCAGGCAGCTGACAGAGGAGCAATACATTGATGATCAGCGCTTCTCGGCACTTTTCGCTGCAGGAAAACTGCACAACAACAAGTGGGGCAAGGTAAAGATCAGCGCAGAGCTCCATAAGCGCAGGATCAACAAAGCTACGATCAACAAAGCACTGGAAGGCATTGACGAACAGGAATATCGTCAATGCCTCCGGGCATTGATTAAAAAAAAACACGCAGCGCTTCAAAACAAAAATGCCACCCCGCCAAAAGAAAAAGTGGCATCCTATTGCATACAAAAAGGCTTTGAAACGCATCTTGTACTCGAGCATATAGATGATATTATGATGCATCATTAACCAATCTGACAAACTCCATAATTCAAGATATTATGATTTACGCTGACCAGATCAAAGACATATATAAGAGGCTTGACGCCTTGAGGAGGTTTCTTTGACATTGACGGAAAAAAGAAACAGACAGAAGAGTTACAAAAACTGACCGAAACTCCCGAGTTCTGGGACACTCCGCAGGAATCGCAAAAGCATCTGAAGCAGATAAGCAGTTTAAAAAAGTGGATTGACAGCTTTGAGCTTTGCAAGCAAAAAACCGATGATCTGAATATTTTGTTTGAGTTTTTTCAGGATGGTGAGGGCTCTGAGGCGGAGGTGATGAAACAATACGAGGACACATTAAAGCTCGTGGAGGAACTGGAGTTTCAAAAGATGCTCAACAAGGAGGAGGACCATCTGAGCGCCGTATTGTCGATCAACTCCGGCGCCGGCGGAACGGAGAGCCAGGACTGGGCTGAGATGCTGATGCGGATGTACCTGCGCTGGGCTGAGAGAAAAAACTTCCAGGCCAGGGTGCTCGACACCCAGGAGGGGGACGGCGCCGGCATCAAGAGTGCCTCGATTGAAATTGAAGGAGAACACGCCTATGGCTACCTGAAAGGTGAGAATGGCGTACATCGCCTGGTGCGGCTGTCGCCATTCGACGCCAACCACAAAAGACACACCTCTTTCGCCTCCGTGTATGCCTACCCGATGATCGACGATAATATCAATATCGATATAAACCCGGCAGACCTCAGCTGGGACACCTTCCGGTCGAGCGGCCCCGGCGGACAAAATGTCAATAAAGTGGAAAGCGCCGTCAGGGTCAGACACGCCCCCTCCGGACTCGTGGTAGAATGCCAGGAAACAAGGTCGCAGGTGCAAAACAGGGACAAAGCCATCACCATGCTTAAATCCCAACTCTATGAAATAGAACTTAGAAAGAAAAGAGAGAAAATTGACGAACAGGAAAGCAACAAGAAAAAAATCGAATGGGGATCACAAATCCGCAACTATGTGTTACACCCCTACAAAATGATTAAAGACCTCCGAACAAATGTCGAAACCTCCAACGTACAAGAAGTAATGGATGGAGATATTGACGACTTTATCAAAGCTTTTCTCATCGAATTTGCATAATTATTTTCCGTTTTACCAAGACCATACATTACCAAGCTGATTCTCAAAGACTTCACGGTTTTTCTAAACCTATTGTTTTGCTAACAGCTTCTTACTTTCTATATTACAACAAGTTAATTGCAATTTGTTTATAACTTTTCGCATTTGTTAATAATCTTTAAGCGGAGCGAACAAGTTTGTTCTTTAACTTCGTTGTTACGACTTCGCAAAATCGTTTTCATTATTTTTCTAAATCCTTCGACAGGGCTTAGCCCAGGGATATTTAACGGCCAAAAATTAACATAAATATGAGTAGCAAGACCACTTTACAGCAAACAAAGGAACAAAGCCGGCAAACAGGAGCCGGCAATCTCTACGACAAAGTAATAGATGAAAGGGGCAAGGCAGGTGAGAAAGACCAGGATGAAGACAACAAGGGCGCTAAGGGTGCAGACACAGAGATGATACAATATTCTTTAACCAAATACGATTACGACAGCGCGCTTAAGAAAGCCACGGATTATTTCGATGGCGACACACTGGCTGCGGGGGTGTGGGTTAACAAGTATGCCCTCAAGGATTCGGATGGCAACCTTTATGAAGAAACCCCTGACGACATGCACAGGCGTATCGCACGGGAAATTCACCGCATAGAAAAGAACTATCCTGATCCATTATCCGAAGACAGCATCTTTAAGCTGCTGCAGGGCTTTCGCTACATTGTTCCGCAGGGGAGCCCCATGGCAGGTATTGGCAACCCCTTTCAAACCGGCTCGCTTTCAAACTGTTTCGTGATAGGCAACAAGGGCAACGCTGATTCTTACGGCGGCATAATGAAGCTTGATGAAGAGCAGGTCCAGCTGATGAAAAGACGTGGGGGTGTGGGTCACGACCTGTCACACATCCGGCCCAAAGGGAGCCCGGTAAAAAACAGTGCCCTGACATCCACAGGCCTGGTGCCATTCATGGAGCGCTACTCCAACTCAACCCGCGAAGTAGCCCAGGATGGCCGCCGCGGCGCACTTATGCTCACGGTATCAGTTAAGCACCCCGATGCAGAAGGCTTCATCGATGCCAAGCTGGAACAGGGAAAGGTGACAGGCGCCAACGTGTCAGTAAAGATCACCAACGAGTTCATGCAGGCCGTTGCCGATGACAACGAATTCGTGCAACAATACCCCATCAACACTGATCATCCAAAATACATTAAAAAGATTAGGGCAAGGGAGTTATGGAAAAAGATCGTGCACAACGCATGGAAATCTGCGGAGCCAGGCATCCTTTTCTGGGATACCATCATCAATGAATCAGTGCCCGACACATACAGCGACCTCGGTTTTAACACCGTGTCAACAAACCCCTGCGGAGAAATACCACTTTGCCCCTACGACAGCTGCCGGCTGCTTGCCATCAACCTGTTTGGATATGTCAAACAGCCATTCACAGAACACGCCAGTTTTGATTTCAA
>SLDN01000023.1 GCA_007125275.1 Bacteroidales bacterium
TGCAATTACTTTTTCTTCCTCCCTGCTTGCTGCTTCAAGCCTGTATGCTCTGCAACAGCAACTGTTGATCGATAATCGATAATCGAAATTAGTATGTCATCAATAAATATACAAATACAAAAGGTGCTGCCATGAACACGCTGTCAAACCTGTCGAGCACACCACCATGACCCGGAAGAATGGTACCGCTGTCTTTGGTGTTGATGCTGCGCTTGAACATAGACTCAAACAGGTCACCATAGGTGCCGAAAACAACAATAATGGAAGCAATAATAAGCCAGTCGCCCAGGTAGATATGACTGTAATACAGGGAAATGATGTAAGCACTTACAAATGTCAGCAAAGCACCTCCCAATGCGCCTTCCCAGGTCTTCTTGGGCGAAACTCTTTCAAACAGCTTGTGCCGGCCGAAAGCTGTACCCAGCAAAAAAGCACCTGTATCATTGATCCATATCATAAAGAAAAATCCAAGCAAAAAGCTTGTATGGTAAACGCCGGGTAAAAATGCAGGATTCGGAAAATAATTAAGCAGCGAGAAGGGCACAGCTACGTATAGCAGACCAAAAAACGTAAAGGCGATGTTGGTAAACGGATTGGGGTTATTTCTGTATAGTTCAAGCAGAAAAATCAGGAACACGAAAATAAAGTTCAGCAAAAGGTATTCGAGGCTGATCATATTCATGGCGATCATGGCGTTTGTGGTGAAAAGCACAATTCCCGCAACGATTCCACCAATTTTGTTTGGAAAGACACCTGCTCTTTCGACCATGGAGTAGAATTCCCACAGGCCAATGACAGTAAAAATCAGAAACAACAATGCAAACAGATGCTGGTCAGCTACGATGGCTGCAATCACCAAAGCAACCAGGACCAGTCCGGTAAGTGTTCTTCTTGTCAAATTCCTCACAACGATTCCTTGTTTATAATCTGTTTAGCACTGAGCACATCATCTGCTTGCACATAGAGTTCAAGCTCACCAAACAGGTATGCCGAATCTTTTTTGTTCATCACAACACTCCTGATGTCATGGTCGTTCAGCACGGCGCTCACAATTTCCACCTTGTGTTCAAATGAAGAGCTATAGACCTTTTCCCAATTTTCTTCCATTTTTCAAATCTTGCATTTCATAATATCAATAGAAACGACCACTGAGTTATTTATTTATTAAAACTGTACTGACGCCGGTTAAAACAATCACGCCTCATCCTCAGCCATATCCAGCATAAACAGGTACAGCTCTTTTGGTCCGTGTGCTCCGTGCACCAGGGTTTTTTCGATATCAGCCGTACGGCTTGGTCCGGTTAAAAAGCTCACCAGTGAAGGCATTGCAGATTGATACTTTTCTTCCAGGTATTGCATTGCTTCCTTGATACTGTAGACGAGTTGCTTGCTGGTTGCAAAAACGATGTGTATGGGTGCGGCGACCATCCCTTTTCGTCCGCCCATGTCGGTGCTGCTGCAGACAATCGTGCCATGTCTTGCTATTAGGGCTTCGCAGGATGTTACTGCAGCATCGCACTTGAAAACATCTCCCGGTTTATTGTACAGCTCCACATCCAGGCTTTGCAACAGGCCGGCAAGAAAATCCTCGCCATAATAAAGTTTTTTGATAGAGGATGTCGCAATCAATCTGCTCAGATTTTCCGCCAGTTCTTCTACGTCGGACGAAAAAACAAATTTTCCATTGGCGCGGATAAAGGCCTCCGCAAACAACTCTTCGAGGAATTCGCCTTCCTGCCCGGCAAAGACATTGCTTTCCATATCAACATCCGGATAAGGAGCAGGCATACGTTCTACGAGGGCATCGCGAACCTTTTTCAGCACTTTTTCTTTTGATGTACTATCTTTCATTGCATTTATGAAAATTGCTTCAATGGCTTGCCACCGGAAGCAGCTTCACCCGGCTCATTTTTTACCGCAGTGCCAACCTGAAATGCTGCTTCCTTGCTGTATTCTGAGTCGGGAAAGGGTCGTTTGCCAAACACACTCTCAAGGTCTTCCCTGAAAATAACCTCTTTTTCTAAAAGAAGATCACCCAACTGCATCAGTTTGTCCTTGTTTTCCGTAAGAATATCCTTTGCCCGCTGATAGGCTTGCTCCACGAGCTTACTAACTTCTTCGTCAATATTCTGGGCAGTTCTTTCGGAATAAGGCTTTGTAAATGAATATTCACTTTGGCCGCTTGAGTCGTAATAGCTGATATTGCCTATTTTTTTATTCAACCCAAAATATGCGATCATTGCATAGGCTTGCTTGGTCACTTTTTCAAGGTCGTTGAGTGCACCTGTTGATATCTTCCCGAAAACAATGTCTTCAGCTGCCCTGCCACCCAGTGTGCTGCAAATTTCATCAAACATCTGTTCAAAGGTAGATATTTGACGTTCTTCGGGAAGGTACCAGGCTGCTCCAAGTGCTTTGCCCCTGGGCACAATGGTTACCTTTACGAGCGGATGTGCGTGTTCGAGCATCCAGCCTACTGCAGCGTGCCCTGACTCGTGATATGCGATCACTTTTTTCTCAAACGGTGAAATGATCTTATTGCGTTTCTCCAGGCCTCCGATAATCCTGTCGATGGCATCCAGGAAGTCTTGTTTGCCGACTTCGGTTTTGTTTCTTCTTGCTGCAATCAGCGCAGCTTCATTGCAAACATTCGCGATGTCGGCACCGGAGAAGCCGGGCGTTTGCTTTGCCAGGAAGTTTGCATCCAGTCCGTTCACCAGCTTAAGCGGTTTCATGTGCACTTTGAAGATGGCTTCGCGCTCGGTAAGGTCGGGCATTTCAACGTGAATCTGCCTGTCGAAACGGCCGGCACGGAGCAATGCCCTGTCGAGGATGTCTGCCCTGTTGGTGGCAGCCAGGATGATCACACCAACATTGGTGCCGAATCCATCCATCTCTGTCAGCAACTGGTTGAGTGTATTCTCGCGTTCGTCATTGGAGCCGGTGACCGGATTTTTACCGCGGGCACGTCCAATGGCATCAATTTCATCAATAAAAATAATGCAGGGTGCTTTTTCTTTGGCTTGTTTAAAGAGGTCGCGCACCCTTGAGGCTCCAACACCCACGAACATCTCGACGAAATCAGAACCACTCAGCGAAAAGAAAGGCACCTGTGCTTGTCCGGCGACAGCCTTGGCAAGCAAAGTTTTGCCGGTGCCGGGAGGGCCTACCAGCAGGGCTCCTTTGGGGATCTTGCCGCCCAGTTCCGTATACTTTTTTGGTGTTTTCAGGAAGTCGACAATTTCCAGTAGCTCCACCTTCGCCTCTTCGAGGCCTGCCACATCCTTGAAGTCGATATTCACGTGGGTGTCCTTGTCAAAAAGAGTAGCCTTGGACTTGCCGATGTTGAAGATCTGTCCGCCCGGGCCTCCCCCGGCAGCCATCCGCCGCATGATAAAAATCCAGAATGCGATCAGCAAGCCGATGGGCAACAACCAGCTGAGAATATCGGTACCCCAGCTTTTACGGGTCTCAGGATACACCGGAAACCTGTCTTTCACAGGCCAGTCTTTTCTGGAGTCCCGAAGAAATTGATCAA
>SLDN01000069.1 GCA_007125275.1 Bacteroidales bacterium
AATTTTTTGCATTAGCTGAAATAAGTGCTATATTGGCAGATCAACACTGATAACCAAGTCTTTAACATTTTTTAATTAAGAAAAACAGTGATATGTCTTTATAAATTATATTTTTGCATAAGATTATTTACATGATTCAAATATTATAATGATTATGGACATACGAGAGCTGAATGAGCGCATTCAAAAGGAAAGTATCTTCGTTAAGGCATTAAATGATGAGATGCAGAAAGTCATTGTGGGGCAGCAAGACATGGTTGACAGACTGATTGTTGGGATGTTAGCCAATGGCCATATTTTGCTGGAAGGAGTACCCGGACTTGCAAAAACGCTGGCAATCAAGTCTCTGGCAAATACCATAAAGGCTCGATTCAGCCGCATTCAGTTTACGCCTGACCTGCTGCCGGCCGACCTCATCGGGACAATGATCTACAGCCAGAAAACGGAAGAGTTTCTGGTTCGCAAAGGCCCCATTTTTGCCAATTTCATACTTGCTGATGAGATCAACAGAGCCCCGGCAAAGGTGCAAAGTGCCCTGCTCGAAGCCATGCAGGAACGCCAGGTCACCATTGGCGATAACAGCTTCAAGCTTGACGAACCATTTCTTGTGCTGGCCACCGAAAACCCCCTGGAGCAAGAAGGCACTTATCCCCTGCCCGAAGCACAGGTTGACCGTTTCATGATGAAGGTGGTGATCGGTTACCCCACGCGTGAAGAAGAAAAGCTGATACTCAGACAAAATATGCAGCAGCAGTTTCCTTCCACTTCGCCGGTAATGGAACCTGCTGACATTATCAATGCACGTGACGTGGTGCGAGATGTCTATCTGGATGAGAAAATTGAAAATTATATCACTGACATCGTCTTTGCGACCCGGTATCCTGATCAGTATAAGCTGCCAAAGCTCGTTCCACTGATAAGTTATGGCGGTTCACCAAGAGCTAGCATCAACCTCGCCCTGGCAGCAAAAGCCTATGCCTTTATCCGTCAGAGAGGGTATGTCATCCCGGAAGACATCAGGGCCGTTTGCCATGATGTGCTCAGGCATCGGGTTGGACTCACCTATGAAGCCGAAGCTGAAAACATTACCAGCGAGGACATTATTAATGACATCCTTAATAGTGTGGAGGTGCCATAACACATTGTTCATAGGAAGATGTGCAAATGTGCAAATGTGCAAATGTGCAAATGATTGCAGGCATATTTTGACGGTAAACACAGGGCTTGAACTGTGTACCGAAATAATGAAAGCCCGAAGCTGAAAGCTGGAAGGGTTCGTGGCTGATAGGAAACGTTAAAAGATGCAGGCAGAAGAAGGGAAAACAATGCACTAATTATGGAAACGACAGAGCTGTTAAAAAGAGTACGTAAGATTGAGATTAAAACCCGGGGGATTTCCAGTCAGCTGTTCTCCGGGCAGTATCATAGCGCGTTTAAAGGGCGAGGTATGGCATTCACTGAAGTCAGGGAGTATTATTTTGGTGATGATATCAGAAGCATCGACTGGAACGTGACAGCTCGTTTCAATCATCCATACGTTAAAGTGTTTGAAGAAGAGCGGGAGATGACGGTGATGCTGCTCATTGATGTAAGCGGGTCGAATGAGTTTGGCGCCACAGGCCGCATAAAAGAGCAAGTGGTAACAGAAATAGCAGCAGTTTTGGCTTTTTCTGCCATCAGCAATAACGATAAGGTAGGGGTTATCTTTTTCAGTGATCAGATCGAAAAATTCATCCCACCAAAAAAAGGGACATCGCACATTTTGCGCATTATCAGGGAACTCATTGATTTTGAGCCGCACAAGAAAGGTACCGACATTGGTTTTGCCCTCAAATATTTGCGCAATGTGATCAAGAAGAGGTCAATAGCTTTTCTTATTTCTGACTTTCAGGATACAAATTATTCAGAAGCATTAAGTATTGTCTCCAGGAAGCATGACCTGGTGTGTTTACATATTTACGATGAAAGGGAAATTAGCATTCCACCCTTGGGCATTATGAAGTTTCGCGATGCTGAATCGGGAAGGGCATATTGGATTGACACATCAGACAGAGATATTCAAAAGCATATAAGTGAGTATAATCATAAGGCGCGGACATATATGAATCAGGCATTTGCGCGTGCCGGTGTAGACAGTGTGAGCATATCAACCAACAAGGACTATGTGCCACCACTAATGAAGCTTTTTAGAAGAAGAAGCCATTAAAGAATCATTGATAAATGCATAATTGCAGCACACTGTATTTGCATTTATGTAGGCGGTATTCATTTGAAAGATGCAGACAATGAATCGAAAAATTTGTGTCATTTTATTGCCATTGCTCTGGTTTGGTACGCTGGTGGCTTTCCCCCAGCAAGCCCGGCTCAGCATTGAGCCACAAGAGATCCTGATCGGGGCTTCGGCACGGATGATGATTGAAGTTGAAGTGCCGGCCGAAGGTGTTACGGTATGGCCTGATGTTGAGGAAGCTACAGACAATAATATCGAAGTCCTCCGATTTGGAGTACCCGATACCATTAGAAAAGAGGAACATATCCTTTCTCTGCGTCAAATCCACAGCATCACAGCCTGGAAGGATGATTTCATACCCATACCGCCACTGCAATTGTTACATATTGCCAATGGTGATACCATTGTGTTTGAGACAAAGGCGCACTTGTTGCATGTAAAAGGTGTTGAAGTCGATATGGATGGGCTGTATAAGGACATCAAGCCTTTATTCAATATTCCCTATACATTTAAGGAGCTGTACCCATATTTTTTGATATTGTTGGCTTTGGGTGCCATTATATTTTTCCTGATACGCTACTTTAGAAGGCCGGTGTTACAAGAGGCAGAACCAGCCATCCCGGAAAAACCGGGTGTTCCTGCGCATATTGCTGCCATTTCCGGTCTGGAGACTTTAAAAAGAAAGCAGTTGTGGCAGAAAGGCGAGATAAAACAATACCACAGTGAGTTAGCGGATATTTTACGCAAGTATATATCAAGGCGTTTTTATATCGATGCGATCGAGATGACAACAAGCCAAGTGATGCATCACTTGCCACAGAAATTATCTAATAATGAGGCTCTTGGTTTGCTTAGATCCATATTTGAGATGGCCGACCTTGTTAAATTTGCCAGGTTTAAGCCATTGCCCGATGAGCATGCTTTGATGATGGACAGGGCACTGGAATTTGTTAAGAATACCATACCGGAAGAAACTAAATCAGAATGAATTGGTTTAAAGACATCATATTTGCCTGGCCGGCATTTTTGTATTTGTTGCTGCTCATTCCGATGCTTGCAGCACACTATATTTTCAAGCATCGCAATAGCACGCCTGATATAAAGTATGTGCATTCGGCCTTCATAAAGAATGCCAGAAAGAGCTTTCGTTTGCATTTGATGCACTTGCCATTCATATTGCGCATGCTGGCAATAGCCTTGCTGATACTTGTGCTGGCAAGGCCTCAGAGTACATCCGGCAGCCGCGATGTAAACATTGAGGGCATTGACATTATGATTGCCCTTGACATTTCCGGATCAATGC
>SLDN01000213.1 GCA_007125275.1 Bacteroidales bacterium
ATCACTCCCATTGATGCCCTTCATCACCAGATGCCCGTATATGGTTTCCGCATAGGCGATTTTTCTTACCTCACTGATGCCAATACCATAGAGCAGCAAGAGCTGCAAAAGATGAAGAGCAGCAAAGTTGTTGTTTTAAATGCTTTAAGAAAAGAAAAGCATATTTCACATTTCACCCTTAATGAAGCCATTGACATTATCAGCTACCTGTCGCCAGAACAGGGCTACATTACCCATATCAGTCATCAAATGGGTTTGCATGAGGAGGTTACAAAGCTTTTGCCCAAAAACATTGCATTGGCATACGACGGGATAAAGATCATACTCTGACCTTTCGGCTTTAAATATCCGGTTTCATTTCAGACATCTTCACCCTCTTTAGCACCAAATGGTTAAGCGGGTTGTTTGACATATTCTTAACATGTCTATGCACAAAACGCATCGATTGATCATAAAACAAAAACACCTTGGGTGCCTGTTCCGTTACAATTGCATCCATTTGCCGGTACATTTCGTAACGGAGGCTGTCGTTGGTTTCTTTCAAGGCTTTTTCATACAAGAGGTCAAATCTTTCATCAAAGAAGTGGGTATAGTTTGGGCCTGCCGGCGCTTTATTTCTGCTGTAGAAAAGGGCCAAATAGTTTTCAGCTTCGGGATAGTCTGCTATCCACGATCCCCTGAAAAATGGAGCCTCACCGCCGGCCATCATTTCGCGGAGTGTAGCAGGCGGCAACACATCGATGGCCAAACGTATTCCAATTTGCGACAGCTCAAACTGGATAAACTGGGCAATGTCCTGGTATGCCTGGTTGGTATGCAATGTAATTGCAGGCATCCCTTCGCCGCCGGGGTAACCGGCCTCGGCCAGCAAGCTTCGGGCTTTATCGGGATCATAATGGTAGCCGCCGCTGTTTTTTGTAAAGCCCGGCATTCCTACCGGCACAAATCCGGCATGGGCGGGCGTTCCAATGTTGTTTCGTAAAAAAGTCAGCATCTTTTCACGATCAAAGCCATAGTTGATGGCTTGCCGCACCCGTTTGTCATGCAGCGGCCATTCATCAGGCAAGCCTGCATCAGCAAGGAAAAAACCCAGATACTCTGAATTCAGGAAAGGCATGGTGATCAGCTCCAGCCTGTCCTTGTATTTGTCCTGAAGCTGTCCGGCAGGTGTGATCAGCTCATCCTTGTAACTGGCATCCACACGCGTCAGCAGGTCAAGATTCCCTTTAACAAACTCGAGGAAGGCTGTCTGCCTGTCGCTTATAAAACTTATAGAAACAGCATCGAGGTAGGGCAACCGTTCACCATCTTCCCTTTCAAAATAGTTGTCATTTTTTCTAAAGATGAGCCTGACACCTTCCTTCCAATAAGCAAAACGAAAAGGACCGGTTCCCACCGGGTTCCTTCGAAATTCATGGCCATACTTTTCAACAGCCTCACGGGGCACCACCGCACAGTACTGCATGCTTAACAAGCCCAGCATCGGCGGGAAAGGATGACGAAGACTGATGACCAGCGTGGTGTCGTTAACGGCTGAAACATCCAGACTGCCATCCGGCCTTCTTTCCAGGGCATTCATCACCCATGCGCCCGGAGAGCTCAGGCGTGGATCCACCAAACGTGAAAAGCTGTACACGAAGTCGCCCGCAACAACCCTCCTCCCGGCACCTTCTGCAAAGCAGTCATTGTCGTGAAAGAATACATCATCTCTTAAATAGAAAGTGTACCGCAAACCATCATCCGAGACAAACCATTCCCTGGCCACTGCCGGCCGTATATGCAACGAGTCATCAAGCTCAACAAGACTATTATACAGCTGTGCAACGCCCCAGATATTGGCCTGGTTGCGGGCATACACCGGATCCAGTGAAGTGATGTTCAAGTCCTCATTGTAGCGGAACACGGTTAGGTGTTCGAGGTCATCAAAGCGCCTGCCACAAGACACCACAACGCTCATCACTGCAGCAGCACAAAAAAGCCGAAGAAGCAGCCGGTAGGTGAAACCTGTGTCAGTCATCAACAGAAAGGGTTTAAATTTACAGTATTGGTGGACGTTTGAAGTGTTCAGAAAGAGCAATCACAAAGCATCATGATTCACAAGCGGGTATTCGTTAATCCCCCTTATTTCATCATTGATGGTATTGTCGACTCATAAATGGTGTTCAGGGTGGCTATTTCACCGTAGCTTTCCTCATCTACAATGGCTTCATGGCCACCGGTTTCCCCCAGAAATGAGAAAGCCACATCACTTTGTGCAAGCATTTCAGCCATTTGTCCTTCGTTTTCCGGACTGACTGACACCACAACCCTGCTTTGTGACTCCCCGAACAAGAAAGCATCCTTACGGATTTCTTCATCAGCATATATCCTGAAGCCGATATTGCCGGCTTTGGCTGATTCAAAGAGCGTAACAAACAGGCCTCCGTCCGAGACATCGTGTACTGAGTTTACAACACCTGAACGGATCAAATCCTTAACAAGCTGTTGCAAAGCGTACTCTTCATCCAAATCAAAAAATGGTGCCGGTGAAAACTTCAAACCGTGGTAGTTGTACAAATATTCAGAACTGCTGATGTCATTGCGCGACTGTCCTATGAGGTATATGTGATCCTGTTCTTTCTTAAAGCCGATACCTGTAACGAGCTTTTTATCCTGCACCAGTCCCAGCATTCCGATTACCGGAGTAGGGAACACGGGTTTGGTTGTTTCACCGGAGCTTGACTGGTTATAAAAGCTCACATTGCCACCGGTAACGGGGGTGCCAAATTTCTCGCAGGCCTTGCTCATCCCTTTGATGGCTCCTACGAACTGCCAATACACACCCGGATCATAAGGGTTTCCAAAATTCAAACAATTGGTGATCGCGAGCGGCTCGCCACCGCTGCATATAATATTGCGTGCACTTTCTGCAACAGCAATCGCACAACCGGTCTCCGGATCAGCATGCACATAGCGTGCATTGCAGTCAACAGTAAGCGCCAAAGCCTTGTCAGTGCCTTTAAGATTGACGATACCGGCATCAGCAGGGATATTGGTGCTCATATTCTTGGTGCCAACCATGGTGTCGTACTGGTCGATGACCCATTTTTTCGATGCGATATTGTGCGCGCCAAGCAGGAAACGGGCAACTTCAGGCAAATCCGCAGGCTGCTGAACCTGGTCGATGGAGAAAGTGTCTTTGGTCTTGAAATAAGCTGGTTCTCTGTAGTCCCTATCATAAACGGGAGCACCGCCACCCAGCACCAGCGAATCGGCAGGCACTTCGGCAACCAGCTCGCCATCGAAATAGTATCTAAGGATATCACCTTCAATCACTTCACCGATCTGCACACAATTCAAGTCCCATTTATCGAAAACATCCTGAACAAGTTTTTCCTTTCCTTTTTCCACCACGACAAGCATGCGTTCCTGCGATTCGCTCAACAGTATCTCAAAAGGCTGCATGTCTTTTTGCCTCATGGGCACCTTGTCGAGGTGTATGACCATCCCGTGCTTGCCTTTGGCCGACATTTCAG
>SLDN01000129.1 GCA_007125275.1 Bacteroidales bacterium
TCGACGGTGTGTCGATTCAATCGACCGCGCGCGAGTTGTTCGTCATCTTCCAGCGCGCGAATCTCACGCGCGGTCGGTGCGTCGGCCCGTCGACCGAGGACGCGATTCCACAACACGTCGGCATGAGGCAGGCGAAATCGCAGGCCGCCGAGACGGGCGGAGGCGAGGTCAATGCCGATCAGCGTGATTCGCCCGTATCCGTACAGCCGCTGCACGCCGACGATCCGGCCGTCCGGCAGAGCAAGCAGCGGTTCGTAGCCGTTATTGATCGCGTCGAATGAGCCGTCCGCTTCTCCGAAGACGCGAATTGCCATCTGTACGTCGTCATCTGCCCCGGTGTCGCGTGATTTGCTGAGGATCGGCAGGAGAGCGGCGAGCGGGACGTCCTCATCCATTCGCGGGGGGGTTTGTGGAAGCAGGCCTGAGAGTTCATTGTCATCTTCCGCAACCAATATCCTGTATTTCTTTGGTGTTGTCCATAAAGCCGGTTTGATGTTTGACCTGGCATTTGCATCTCTATAACTATCATGAAACTCATCTGCTAAACTTTTCTGCAGCCTTTCTGATGACAGCAGGTCGGTTGTCTTTTCATTTTCTTTACCAGGGTCGGCAGCAATATATGGGAAACGAACGCTGAAAACGCTGCCTTCACCAAATTTGCTGCTGGCATGTATTTCGCCGCCAAGCAACTCGACAAGGCTTTTTGTGTATGCGAGTCCTATGCCAATTCCTTTGAATGAGGGCGCATGTATATCCGGTTTGGGCATTCCCTGGTAATACGGGTCAAAAATATACGGCAACACATCCTCCGCAATGCCACTGCCATTGTCTGAAATTGCGATCCGAACATCTTTGTCTGTTTTCATCAAACGCACTTTGATAATGCCTCCCGGTGGCGTAAATTTAATTGCATTACCAAGCAGGTTAAGCATGATCTTCTCCAGCTTGCCGGAATCAAACATAAGCCAGAGCTCTTCTTCATCGGGTTCAAAGCTCAATTCCAGCTCGTTCTCCTGGGTAAAATGTGAAAAAATGTTTACCATGTCATTGACAGCCTGAATAATTTCAAGTCTGCGAAGCTTTACTTTTTCCCTGCCGGTGTCGATTTTTCTGAATTCTAAAAGTTCCTGAATCAGCTTTTGCATCCTGCGTGAATTCTTGTAGATGGTTTTGACAAGGCTTTGCGACTCTTTTGGATCTTGCGACGGGTTCAGCAGGCTGCCTGCCGATGCAAAAATCAGTGTCAGGGGAGTGCCGAATTCATGCGCCAGGTTGGTAAAAAACTGCAGCTTATACTGATGCAGTTCCTTTTCTTTCTGTTGCTGCATCTTTTCCAGTGCCCGCTGCTGCCTTTGCCGAATCTTGTTTGTCTGGTAGTTGTAAAAAATGTAGCCCAATCCGGCCAAAGCAAATGCATATAACAGATAGGCAGGCCATGTTTTCCGGAAAGGAGGGCGAATCAGGATGGCCAGCTCTTTCACATCATCCGACCATATCCCATCCTCATTGGTAGAACGAAGCAGTAAACGATATCTGCCATCAGGCACGTTTGTAAAGTTTGCCTCACGTTGATTACCGGCAAACACCCAGTCAGTGTTGAAGTTTTCGAGCTTGTACTCAAACAGGCTTTTGTCAGGATTTACAAAGTTCAGCGTTGTATACTCTATGGTAAAGAAGTTCTGGTGATGCTTCAGGACAATCTCTTTCAAATCATTGATGTTTTTGCTTAGAATATTGGTAGAGTCTCCGGGGAGTATCTTTTGATTGTAAAGCCGCAACCCGGTAAACAGCAACCCGGTCTCCCGTTCAGAGATATTTATGCTTTCAGGAAAAAACCAGTTGAGTCCGTTGATGCCTCCAAAATAAAAGCGGCCACTGCTTTTCACATGATGTGCTGCGCCGTCAGTGTATTCATTGCCCTGCAGTCCATCGGCAACATTGAAGTTTAAAAAAGCCCCTTCGTTCCTTATGAACTTACTAAGCCCTTTGTTTGTGCTGACCCATATATTTCCCTGGCTATCTTCGAGAATAGCATGTATGCTGTTGTTCGGAAGTCCGTCGCGCGTCGTATAATGCGCTATTTCGTAAGGCGGCAGATCGATGTTGACCTGGTTGAGACCTCCGGAGGTGCCCACCCACAAAATGCCGTCACTGCCCATGTGCAGACTGAGAATGTCATCATCACTCAGGCCGTAACTATCAGGTCCTGCCTGAGTGATATTATCCAGCGTACCTGTCAAGGTATTCATTCTGTATATGCCTGCACCCCGCGTGGCAAGCCACAATATATTTGGCCTTTCCTCTGCAATTGCATACACAATATTGCTTTTGATCACATCATGCAAGCCATCACTTTTTATATGTTTGTACGACTGCAACCGAAAGCCATCACCATTCCTTTCAACATTCAGCCCAATCACACCATATCCGCTGGTGCCCAACCACACTTGTCCGAAAGCATCTATACAAATAGCATAAACGGATCCAAATTCAAGATGCTCACCCCCTTGCAGGTCATCCGGGAAATGATAAAACCGGCCGGTTGCCGGATCAAGCATGTCGATGCCCTTGCCATCGTGACCAATCCAGAGATTGCCGTTGTTGTCTTTCATCAGGGCAAGCACTGCATTGTTAGTCAGGCCATTGGCAGTATTGTAGTAAACTGTGCTCCCATGCCCGGCCGGGATATAATTCAGCCCGTTGCCGCGCGTGCCAACCCATAAGCCCTCATCATCATCTTCATACACAGCCCTCACGATCTGATGGTTGAGCTGACGCTCGGTCGCCAAACCCCGCCCAATGAGGAAAAAAGGCTTTGGCTTTTGAATGACCCGAAAGACACCTTCACCATCCGTGCCGATCCAAAGCATGTCATCAGCTGTCTCAATGATCGACCATATCTTAACCCTGTTGCCGGAGAGCTCCGGCAACTGATGCAACACCGACTGTATCAAAAAATCCTTTTGCGGAAACATCTGTAACACATTCCCATCATCGGTGCCAAGCCAATAGTAATTGCCTCTTAAGGATAAGCTAAAGGCTGTCAGTCTGAATTCAGGCTCACCGGCATAAAATACACGGCAGCGATAATCAAGCAGGTTAATTAAAACCATGCCCCCCTCCCGCAACGCAATCAAAAGAAATGGCTCACCATCATAAAGAAAAAACCAGTTGTGTTCAATTGGATTTAATGACAAAAGATCTTGCAAGTCAGGCAAGTAAATGCTTTTCTCCCTGGTTAACCTTTTGTGGTCGGTGACGAAAAGCGAGTCACCCTGCAACACATAAAGACGGTTCTCAAGTACCAGGAAGTCATCCATCTGCTTTATTTCACGGTCTTCATGACAAGGAACGTCGACTCTGACAAAGTCATCATCTTCAGGAATATGTCTGAAAAGGCCTACACCATATACCATGACCCAAATGTTGCCGGCATAAACTATTTTTGCCATCAGACTGCGCTCCCTAAGGATCAGTTCCGGATATTGGGTAAAATAACCTGTAAA
>SLDN01000013.1 GCA_007125275.1 Bacteroidales bacterium
CAAAAAAACAAGAAGATGAACAAAAACATTGGAATTCAGAAGACGATTGACCTTGGTGACGGCAAGGTGATCACATTGGAAACCGGCAAGCTTGCCAAGCAAGCCGATGGTTCGGTGGTAGTCCGGATGGGCGACACCATGCTATTGGCAACCGTAGTAGCTAGATCAGAAGTAAAGGAAGGGCAATCATTTTTGCCGCTTTCTGTTGATTACCAGGAAAAATACGCTGCAGCAGGGCGTTTCCCCGGTGGCTTTTTCAAGCGGGAAGCACGTCCCTCTGAGAACGAAATACTTATCTCAAGATTGGTTGACAGGGCTTTGCGCCCCATGTTTCCTGACAACTACATGGCTGAAACACAGGTACTGATCTCGCTGATCTCAGCAGGCAAGGATACCTTGCCCGATGCACTGGCAGGTCTGGCTGCATCAGCGGCCATCGGCGTATCTGACATACCGTTCAACGGACCCATTTCAGAAGTGCGCGTGGCGCGAATAGGAGGAGAATATATAATCAATCCGGGTATGGCCGAACTCGAAAAGGCAGACCTCGAAATGATTGTGGCCGGCACCCTCGACAACATCGTGATGGTAGAAGGTGAAATGAAAGAGGTTTCTGAACAGGAGATGCTTGAGGCCATTAAGCATGGACATAAAGCCATTAAGATCCAGTGCAAGGCACAGCTTGAACTTGCCAAAGAAGTTGAAAAGGCACAAAACAAACGCGAGTACCCTCCAAAAGAATCAGATGCAGAGCTTTACGAAAAAATGGAGAAAGAACTCTATGACAATCTTTATGACATTACCAGCAAGTGCATCGTAAACAAGCAGGAGCGCAGGCAGACATACGACGACCTGAAAGCCGGCTTCCTCGAAGGTTTAACAGAAGAGGAGCAGGAAGAAAAGGCCGGGTTTGTCAGCGAGTACTTTCGTGACATCCACAAGAAGGCTATCCGCAATTTTGTACTGGATGAGCGCAAGCGCATCGACGGCCGCAAGCCGGAAGAGATTCGCCCCATCTGGTCGGAAGTAAACTATCTGCCTGCCGCCCACGGATCTGCCGTTTTTACACGTGGCGAAACACAATCGCTGACAACCGTCACCCTTGGTACCAAGCTTGACGAACAAATCATTGATGGTGCCGTGATTGAAGGAAAAAGCAAATTCCTGCTCCATTACAACTTCCCACCTTTCTGTACAGGTGAAGTCAAAATGATGCGCTTCACCAGCCGCCGCGAAATTGGTCACGGAAACCTGGCCATGCGCGCCCTCAAACCCATACTGCCAAATGGCAACGACAACCCCTATACCATTCGCATAGTTTCAGATATCCTGGAATCAAACGGCTCCTCATCAATGGCCACCGTTTGTGCCGGCACTCTGGCACTGATGGATGCCGGTGTAAAGATTTCCAAACCCGTATCAGGCATTGCCATGGGTTTGATCGCAGACCCCGAATCTGGCAAGTATGCCGTGCTGTCTGATATCCTTGGCGACGAAGACCACCTCGGCGATATGGATTTCAAGGTAACCGGTACCACAGAAGGCATTACTGCCTGCCAGATGGACATCAAGATCGAAGGGTTGAGCTTTGAAGTACTTGAAGAAGCCCTGTTGCAAGCCAAAGAAGGCCGTCTGCATATACTGAATGAGATGCAAAAAACCATCAGCGAACCCAGGGCCGATTACAAACCACACGTTCCGCGCATCGTCAAGATGACCATCCCGAAAGAGTTCATCGGTGCCGTTATAGGACCCGGTGGCAAAGTCATCCAGGAACTTCAGAAAGAAAGCGGCAGCACCATCGTGATAGAAGAAGTTGGCGATTATGGTGTGGTTGACATCGTATCCGAAAACAAAGACAGCATAGATTTCGTTGTGAACCGCATAAAGAATATCATTGCCGTTCCTGAAATCGGCGAGATCTACAAAGGAAAAATCAAGAGCATCGTTTCTTTTGGAATGTTTATTGAGATCATTCCCGGCAAAGAAGGTTTGCTCCACATCAGTGAGATCGAATGGCGCAGACTTGAAAAAGTGGAAGATAGCGGCTTAAAGGTTGGTGATGAAATTGAAGTGAAGCTGCTGGATGTTGACAAGAAAACAGGCAAACTGAAGCTTTCACGCAAGGTATTGCTACCAAGAGAGCGCAAATAAGCGCAAATAAGCGCAAGTGCTCGCTTTTTTCTGCAACCCCTGAGACCGTTATTGCGTATCATTTGATAATGATGATCCAAGTAAGGTATTTCTATGAGACAGCTAAAAATAGTCAAACAGGTCACTAACAGGGATACCGCGTCACTTGATAAGTATTTACAAGAGATTGCCAGAGTTGGACTGATCTCAGCAGAAGAAGAGGTCAGGCTGGCAAAACTGATAAAAAAAGGTGATCAGCAAGCCCTGGATAAATTGTGCAAAGCAAACTTGCGCTTTGTCGTATCTGTTTCCAAGCAATACCAGAATCAGGGGCTCAGCCTGCCCGACCTCATCAATGAGGGCAACATGGGTCTGCTGAAGGCTGCCCAACGTTTTGACGAAACCAGGGGCTTCAAATTCATATCCTATGCGGTTTGGTGGATCAGACAATCCATATTGCAGGCTCTTGCTGAGCAGGCCAGGATTGTCAGGCTTCCACTGAACAAAATCGGCACCATCAATAAAGTTAATAAGGCATTTAGCCAGCTTGAACAAAAGCACGAACGGGAACCCAACCCCGACGAGATAGCTGAACTGCTCGATATCACGGTGGATGAAGTCAAGGATGCGCTGAAGCATTCCGGACGACATCTCTCAATGGATGCGCCACTGCTCGAAGGTGAAGAATCAGACATGTACGAAATACTGCAAACTGACGAAAAGAGCAACACCCCTGAAAACAACTTGCTATACGACTCTCTGAAAAATGAAATAGAGCGCACCATTGCTACGCTTCCCGAAAGAGAAGCCGATGTCATCAGGCTGTTTTTTGGGCTAAACAACTTGCCGCCCCACAGCCTTGAGGAAATTGGCGAAAAGCTGCACCTTACAAGAGAACGCGCCAGACAAATCAAAGAACGGGCGCTGCGCCACCTAAAACACACCTCTAAATGCAAAATTTTGCGCACCTATCTGGGCTAACCCAAGAACCATTGTGAACCCAAATTAACACAAAATGAAGCACCTGGTAGCACCGTCATTATTGGCAGCAAACTTTCTGCAGCTCCAGAAAGAAGTGGAAATGGTCAACCATAGCGAGGCCGACCTGTTTCACGTCGATGTGATGGACGGCCATTTCGTCCCAAACATCTCTTTTGGATTCTCCATAATCAAGCAGATCAAATCAATTGCAAGGAAACCTCTCGACGTACACCTGATGATCAGCGACCCTGACCGCTACCTCGAAGATTTCAAACATAGTGGTGCTGATTGGCTGAGCGTCCATTACGAGACCTGCACGCACTTGCATCGCACAATCGGTGAAATCAGAAAACTGGGTATGA
>SLDN01000162.1 GCA_007125275.1 Bacteroidales bacterium
CCAAGAACGGGAGCCTGTTCTTCACCATCTTCCAGACCTTCATGACCGGGACGGACCAGGACGGCAACCTGGCGCCCAACTTCGGCGACTACCCGCCGGATTTCTTCGACTTCATCGTCATCGACGAGTGCCACCGCGGCGGTGCCAACGACGAAAGCAACTGGCGCGGCATCCTCGAGTATTTCGCGCCGGCCGTGCAGCTCGGGCTGACCGCCACACCCAAGCGAACACACAATGCCGATACCTACGCCTACTTTGGCGAGCCGGTCTACGTCTACTCGCTCAAGGAAGGAATCAACGACGGTTATCTCACTCCGTTCAAGGTCCAGCAGATCGCCACCACCCTGGATGAGTACGTCTACACCGACGATGACGAGATCCTTGAGGGCGAGGTTGAGACCGGTCGGCGCTACCGCGAGGACGATTTCAATCGTGTCATCGAAATCAGGGAGCGTGAGGCCCACCGTGTCAAATTGTTCATGGAGAAGATCGACCCGCGTCAAAAGACGCTGGTGTTCTGCGCTACCCAGGAGCATGCCCTGGCCGTGCGCGACCTGATCAACCAGATCAAGCCCATTTCCGATCCGAACTACTGCGTGCGGGTGACTGCCAACGATGGGGCCGAAGGTGAACGCTTTCTGCGCATGTTCCAGGACAACGAAAAGACTATTCCCACCATCCTGACCACCTCGCAGAAGCTCTCGACCGGCGTGGATGCCCGCAATGTGCGCAACATCGTGCTGATGCGGCCGGTCAACTCCATGATCGAGTTCAAGCAGATCATCGGCCGCGGAACGCGGCTCTACGACGGCAAGGACTACTTCACGATCTACGACTTCGTGAAGGCCTACGAGCATTTCAATGACCCGGAGTGGGACGGCGAGCCGATCGAGCCGGAGCCGATAGTGCCACATGGGCCGCGCGAAGCGACCGAGCCCGAAAACCCGGAAGCGCGCCCCGCCAAGGAGCCAGCCGAGCCCAGGCAGACGCTGAGAATACGTCTGGCCGATGGCAAGGAAAGAACCATCCAGCACATGAGCGCGACCAGCTACTGGAGTCCGGAAGGCAAGCCGATGTCGGCCGTGCAGTTCGTTGAACGCCTGTTCGGCGAACTTCCAACGCTGTTCCGAAACGAAGACGAATTACGCGAACTCTGGAGTCGCCCGGAAACCCGAAAGGCGCTCCTTGAGGGGCTGGAGGAGAAAGGATACGGCATCGAGCAACTGCGAGAGATCGCCAGAATGATCGATGCCCCCAACAGCGACCTGTTCGACGTGCTGGCTTATATAGCCTGGGCCCGCCCACCCGTCAGCCGCGCCGAGCGTGTCGAATCGCACCGTCCACTGATCTTCCAGGGCATCGACTACCCCCAGAAGGAATTTCTGGAATTCGTGCTGGATCACTATGTCGAGCGAGGCGTCACCGAACTTGACCCCGATAAACTACCCCACTTGATCGACCTGAAATACCACAGCGTTCAGGATGCGGTCCGGGAGCTTGGAAGCGTCGCAGGTATTCGAGACGTTTTTATCGATTTCCAGAGAAAGCTTTACTAGAAGTGCCGTAGGAGCTAGGTCGCGTTGATCGAGTCTACCTTTAGCCAAGCCACATCGCTGTTGCATGAGTATGGCTTTCAGCTGAGTAGTCGGGAGTGGGCTGGGCTTTTCTGGTTGGTGGTAGCGACGATTGCCTGCCTCCGAATACGCAGCGTCCGAAGAAGAATTGCTCAGGCGCTGAGAATCGCGCTCGGGCCAAAAGTGCTTCCAATCTGGTTGGTCTACTTGACATGGGTTACCGGATTCATTTGGATATCAAATGTCCTTGGCTTTTGGGAGAGTGCCCTGGGGAAGCTCACCTTTGTCTGGGTCTTTACGGCAGGGATTGTCCTGGTTTCCAAGTTTCCGGATGCTTCGAAGAGTGGCTTTTCCGGAAAAATAGTTGGAGGTGTGATCGGTATTACGATTCTGGTTGAGTACCTTGTCAATCTAGCCACGTTCTCCTTCTGGGTTGAGCTCATCTTGCAGCCCGTCTTGGTGATCCTTGCCGCCTTGCTGGTGGTGTCAGAGCGAAATGATGGTTCTCACATGATCAAGACCACTATTGGCACGATTTTTATTCTTTTTGCAGCTTTTCTGATTGTTTACTCGGTTCGCGAACTTCTTGTGGCTCCGGCGCAAGCTGATATTCGGTTCCATGCCCTTCAGATCGTCTGGCCGATTCTTCTGACTTTCTGGGTCCTCCCCCTGATCTATGCTCTTGCAGTGATCAGCGGATACCAAATGGCTTTTCTGCGGATGAGCCAAAGTCAAGACGAATCGAGCGGCGCATGGAAGTCTCGTCTGGGAATGATCTTGGCCTTTGGTATCCGCCTCAAGTGGATCCGTGAGGTGGGGCAAGGAGGAATCGTGCATCTTGCAAGAGCCAAGTCAGTCTGGCAAGCCTACAGAGCGGGCCGGGAAATTGTCAGCAAGCAGCTCTCGGAAACCCGCCGTGAGAACGAGTATCAAGAGAATCTCATTCGGTTCGCCGGTTCCGAGGAAGTGGATGGGGAAGGTCGTCCATTGGACAAGCGGGAGTTCCGGGAAACAGTTGGTGCGCTCAATTGGCTCTACACCTGCCATTCGGGCTGGTACTCGCGAGAGCCGCAGGGGTACAAGGCAGATCTGCTTGAAAGGCTAGGAGATGATTTTTCAAGGCACGGCCTTTCCAAGCCGTCCGGAATTGCCATGCATGTTTCCGAGGATGGGAGGAGATGGTATGCATGGCGCAGAACGCCGTGTGGACGATACTTCGCGATTGGGGCAGCCGGTCCGCCGCCAGACCAGTGGCTATATGATCGTCCCGAACCGCCCAGTGATTTCCCAGGGCTGGGCGCGGAATGGGGGGAGGTTCCATCCGCAGATGAGATCGCCCCGAATTGGTTCGAATAGTCTCACGAATGAGCCCGCCCCGGCATTCGGGGCGGGCGGAACGGCCGGAGCTCGGCATCTGTGGTTGGGGTGGCCACTTTATGGTTCCCCAACCACAGGCGCTAGGCTCCCTAGAAAAAATGGTGGGCCCTGCAGGACTTGAACCTGCGACCTACCGATTATGAGTCGGCTGCTCTAACCAGCTGAGCTAAGGGCCCCGGAAGGGTTGTCGGTCAGGACTTCTTGTCTTCGGTCTGGGGCTGGGCTTCGGCCATGGGCTGGGGCTTAAGGCCCTGGGCTTCGAGTTCGTCCTTCTTTCGCTTCTGTATATAAGCCAGGTTGTTCTTGTACATGGCCGCGACCTTTTCCACGCCGCCGTCGGCGAGGAATCCCTGGTTGCCGGCGGCGATGAAGGTCGCGTATATGCCGGAGGAGGCCATCAGAGCGGCGGAGACGAGCTTGCTGTCGAATCCGCGTTCATTGACCATCTTGTTGGCCAGCTCGATGAACTCGTTGGTTGCCTGGTTGTGGGCATCGATCTGCTTTTGCTGTTCTGACATGGGGC